>JBDSQT010000153.1:0-26287 GCA_039929665.1 Paraperlucidibaca sp. | reverse complement strand
GCGAGCGCGAGATATTGCACCAAAAATTCGATGTCGACCAAGCCGCCGGGGCTGTGCTTTAAGTCCACTTCACTCGGCTCTTTTGGCGCTAGGTGATCACGCATTTTTTGGCGCATCTCGACTACTTCAGCTCTTAGAGCCAGCGCATCACGCGGGCGCTGTAAGAGTTCCTCACGCACACGCGCAAAGCCCTGCGCCAACGCCGCATCGCCAGCCACCACGCGGGCGCGCACCAAGGCCTGATGCTCCCAGGTCCATGCGCTCTCCGCTTGGTACTTGGCAAAGCCATCAAGCGAGGTCACCAATAGCCCCGCCGCACCCGATGGTCGCAAGTGCATATCGACGTCATAGAGCAAGCCCGTGGCCATTGCAGTGGTCATCATATGGATGATTTTTTGCCCCAGGCGCGCGTAAAAACTGGCGGTGTCTAATGGCTTAACGCCGTCGGTTTCACCCGCCGGATCACCATCGTGAATAAACACTAAGTCCAGATCGGAGCCATAGCCCAGCTCAATACCGCCTAACTTGCCATAGCCGACAATAATAAAGCCCGGCTCACAGGCGCTACCATCGCGGTGCTGCGGTCGGCCGTGTTTGGCCACCAGCTGTCGCCAACACAAATTCAGCACTTCTTGTAAAACTACTTCGGCAATCCAAGTCAGCGCATCACTGATTTTCATCAATGGCAATGTGCCTTTTAAGTCCGAAGCCGCCACGCGCAACACATGGCCTTTTTGGAAGATTCGCAAGACATCCATTTGCCGCTCAAGGTCATCTTCAGGAATGCGTGCGAGCTGGGCGCGCAAGTCAGCCGCCAAGACCTCAGAGCTGGGTGGCGCAAATAAAGTGCCGGCGTTGAGCAGCTCATCGAGCAAGACCGGATGGCGCGCTAAGGCCTCGGCAATCCATGGGCTAGCCGCGCAAAGATCCACTAGCCGCGAGAGTGCCTCGGGATTTTCGATTAATAACATCAGGTAAGCCGAACGCCGCAAAGTTGCCTCGATCAACGGCAGTACACGCGCCAAGGCCAACTCCGGATGTTCGTGCGCTTGGCATTGCGCAACTAGCAGCGGCAATAGACGCTTTAGACGAGCCTGCCCGGTACTGCCGAGCTGCTGGCTGGCACGCGAGTCAATCAGGGTCTGTACCACCGCTGGCCAGGCCTCCAATATGGCTGCCTCAGCAGGCTCCGCCTCACGCGCCACGATGACATCTTGAAAATGGTTATTTACCGCGGCGCGATGTGCGCTCAGTGCTAGGCTAAATGCTGGCCAATCGGCATAGCCCATGGCCTCGGCCAAGCGCTGCTGATCGGCGGCATCGGTAGGCAGGGTTTGCGTTTGCTGATCATGCAGGGCTTGAATGCGATGCTCGCAATCGCGCAGAAAATGATACGCGGCGACCAGCTCATCGACGGCGTTTTGCGGCAATAGCTCGCGCTCAGCCAAGAGCGGCAAAATGATTAATAGCTCCCGCGCCTGCAACGCCGTATCGACACCGCCACGAATGAGCTGAAAGGCCTGCGCAATAAATTCAATCTCACGGATGCCGCCGCTGCCGAGCTTAATGTTGTCTTCGCGATCTAAGCGCCGTACTTCGCGGGCGATCATCGTCTTCATTTCGCGCAAGGACTCAAACGCACCAAAGTCGATGTAACGCCGATACACGAAGGGTTTTAATGATTTCATCAAACGTGCAGCGGAGGCTTTTTCACCAGCACAGACGCGCGCCTTGATCAGCGCGTAACGCTCCCATTCACGGCCATGGCGCTCGTAATAACTCTCCAGTGCATCAAAACTTGCCGCCAGCGCCGAGCCATCGCCCCAAGGCCGCAAACGCATATCAACGCGAAAAACAAAGCCATCGGCAGTGATCGGGTCGAGCAAGGCAATCAGCCGCTGCCCGACTTTTATAAAGAACTCTTGATTGCTGATGCTACGGCGACCAGCCGTTTCGCCCTCTTCTTCGTAGCTAAAAATGAGATCGATGTCGGACGATAAATTCAGCTCATAGCCGCCCAGTTTGCCCATGCCAATAACCACCAGCGATTGCGGCTGGCCACTGTCTCGACCTATCGGCTGACCATGCAGTAGTGCGACCTCGGCATGCGCTTGAGACAGCGCCACAGCAATGGCCGCATCGGCAAAATAAGACAGCTCGGCAGTCAGCTCAGATAGGCTACTGATACCAGCCATATCGCGCGCAATCAGGCGTAACTGTTCAACACGCCGCCATTGCCGCAGACGCGCCTGCCAGCGTGGGTCTACACCGCGCGCCAGCTCAGGCAGCAGTCGCGACTCGGCACGTGGCAGATCGGCAGTCTGCGCCTGAGCTAGGGCAAACCACTGGTCTGCGCTGCGCGCAACAGGAATAGAGGCATGCAGCGCTTCACGCTGCACGTCGCTGAGCAGCTCAACGGTTTCGGCAAACCACGGCGACCACGCCATGGCATTTTTTAGCAGCTCCATGCGACTTCTCTTTTTATCATTCGGCTAAAGACTCGCCATAACAGCACGGCAAATGCTCACAGCCGATGATGCCACGCAGCGCATTACTTTACCGACACCCACAAACAAAAAGGCCTGCACGAGGCAGGCCTTTTGGCACATCGGCAATCGCTAAGCGATTAGCAGCTGTAATACAACTGGAACTCAACCGGGTGAGTCGTCGTGCTAACAAGACGCGCCTCTTCGGTTTTCAGCTCGATATAGGCATCCAACATGTCTTTGGTGAACACGCCGCCTTTCAGCAAGAACTCATGGTCTGCTTTCAGTGCGTCGAGTGCCATTTCCAAGCTGTGCGCAACAGTTGGGATTTTGGCTTCCTCTTCTGGCGGCAAGTCATAGAGATTTTTGTCTGCCGCTTCGCCTGGATGTGTTTTGTTAATGATGCCGTCTAGGCCAGCCATCAACAAAGCAGCAAATGCCAAGTAGGGGTTCGCTACTGGATCTGGGAAGCGCGCTTCAATACGCTTACCTTTCGGGCTCGAGACGTAGGGAATACGAATCGATGCTGAACGGTTGCGTGCCGAGTAGGCCAACATGATCGGCGCTTCGTAGTGTGGCACGAGACGCTTATAGCTGTTTGTCGATGGGTTGGTGATGGCGTTCAGGGCACGGGCGTGCTTGATGATGCCGCCGATGAAGAACAACGCCATTTCTGACAGGCCAGCGTACTGGTCGCCAGCAAACAGGTTTTTGCCATCTTTGGCGATCGACATGTGCACGTGCATACCAGAACCGTTGTCACCAACGATGGGCTTAGGCATGAACGTAGCGGTTTTGCCGTAAGCGTGCGCGGTATTGTGGATGGCGTATTTCAACACCTGCACTTCATCCGCTTTACGCACTAGCGTGTTAAAAGTCACACCAATTTCAGCTTGGCAAGTCGCCACTTCATGGTGCTGCACTTCCACTTTACCAACGCCCAACATGGCTTCAATGGCGGTACACATGGCAGCGCGTAAGTCTTGCGCAGGGTCCATAGGTGGTACTGGGAAGTAACCGCCTTTGATCGCTGGACGGTGACCGGAGTTACCACCTTCAAAAGACTCATTGGTTGACCAAGCGGCTTCTTCAGCGCTGATTTTCACGCTGGAGCCAGAATGGTTAATTTCCCATTTCACGTCATCAAAAATGAAGAATTCGGGTTCTGGACCAAAAAAGGCGGTGTCGCCAATGCCAGTCGATTGCAGATACGCTTCAGCGCGCTTGGCGATGGAGCGTGGATCGCGTTCGTAGCCCTGGCCAGTCGTTGGCTCAATGACGTCGCAGGTAACAACCACGGTGGACTCTTCAAAGAACGGGTCCATGAAAGCAGTTTCGGCATCGGGCATGAGAATCATGTCGGAGGCTTCGATACCTTTCCAACCAGCGATGGAGGAACCATCAAACATCTTGCCGTCAACGAAGGTATCTTCGCTAATGGTGTGGGATGGGTAGGAGACATGTTGCTCTTTACCCTTGGTATCGGTGAAACGGAAGTCAACCCATTTGGCTTCGTTTTCTTTGATCAGATTCAGCACCTTGTTCGACATGGTGGCTCCTCCAGAGAGCTGGCGTTCAATTCGAGTTAATGACTAACGGGGCGCAGAGCGCGCGTTGTCTGATGAGGGTTTCAGCAACATCCATGCCAGCCTGAGTTAATGCAGCAAACTCAAGAGCTAACGGTCTAGCGCGCGCTACTTTGGTGCCAAGACATCTTTTATTGCGCCAATATAGCGCAAACAAAAGAAGAAATGCCCCAAAAGTGTGCACTCCCTAGCGAGTGAGACCATCCCTACTCGCGGGTGGCATACAATAGCATTTATTGCTCAAAGACAGCAGAGCCCTTAGGCTTGGTCGCAGCAGGTTTTATTTATCCCCCTCTATTTCAGAGTCAGCCCATGACCGACTGCATTTTTTGCAAAATCGCTAACAAAGAAGTTAATGCGCGCGTCGTCTATGAAGACGATCGTGTGGTGGCTTTCCACGATCTATTTCCAGCAGCGCCAACACATCTACTGATCATCCCCAAACAGCACTACAGCACGCTCAACGACGTGCCGGCGAGCGACGCACTAATCCTAGGCGAGCTGATGGCCACCGCCAGCAAACTCGCCGCAGACCTAGGCGTCGCCGATGATGGCTATCGCGTGGTGATGAACTGCAACGCCAATGGCGGCCAAAGCGTTTATCACATCCATTTGCACCTAATGGCTGGGCGCAAGCTCACCTGGCCGCCAGGTTAAATCGTATGCGTCACTTAAGTTGGATTGATAAACTGATCTGCGAGGCCGACCAAGTCTTGCGCACACTCGCGCGCGATGCGGCAGTCGCTCAGCGCCCCTCGCCTGCCAGCGACCATGCGGAAGCCGGCCTCTCTAATGAGGAACGCCGCCAAGTGGCAGGCTTTATGCGCGTCAATCATACCGGTGAGGTCTGTGCGCAGGCGCTCTATCAAGGCCAAGCCTTGACGGCAAAGCTACCCACGGTGCGCAGCGACATGCAGCAGGCGGCGGCTGAGGAAGTCGATCATTTGGCGTGGTGCCAGCAGCGCCTAGATGAGCTAGGCGCATCGACGAGCCGCTTAAATCCGCTATTTTATGGCGCGTCGTTTGCCGTTGGCGCGCTGGCGGGTTTAGCTGGCGATAAATGGAGCTTAGGCTTTGTTGCCGCCACTGAAGCGCAGGTCTGCGAGCACTTGCAGGGGCATTTGAATCAATTGCCGCTGAACGATCGGCGCACGCGGGCACTGCTGGCGCAGATGCATAGCGATGAGGCTCAGCATCGGCAGATGGCCATTGATGCGGGCGCCGCTGAGCTACCAGCGCCCGTGCAGCAAGCGATGTCGGTAATGGCCAAGGTGATGACGGGCACGACTTACTACCTTTAGGCGGCGCTATCGACCGCCTTCACGCCGACACTTAAGTCGGCGTCTCGACGATTTCATAATCGTGGGTAATGACCACTCCACCGGCCTGCAGCATGATCGATGCCGAACAGTATTTTTCCGCCGAGAGCATGACCGCGCGCTTCACATGCGCCTCGTTTAAGGCCACGCCTTCAACGATGAAATGCACATGAATTTTGGTAAATACCGCTGGCACCGCATCGGCTCGCTCTGCATCGAGCACGGCCTCGCAACGCGTGACCTGCTGGCGTGACTTTTTCAGCATGGTCATCACATCAAACGACGTGCAGCCACCCATGCCCATGAGCATCAGCTCCATGGGCCGCGCGCCACGATTTTCACCACCCAGATCGGCTGGGCCGTCCATCACTACGGTATGACCCGAGCCAGACTCAGCGACAAAACTCACATCACCTTGCCAACGAATGCGTGCTTGCATGAGGCACTCCTTATATGAATGCTTTATTTAAATAAATTAGCCAGCATCTCGCCGGGCTCTGGCGCGCGCATAAAGGCCTCGCCGACCAGAAAGCCATTGACGCCATGCTCGCGCATCAGCGCCACATCGTCGCGCGTGCTGATGCCGCTCTCGGTAATCACCGTGCGACCTGTTGGTATCTCAGCGAGCAAGTCCAGTGTGTTGTTCAGCGAGACGTCAAAGCTGTGTAAATTGCGATTATTGATGCCCACTAACGGGCCGCCCAACGGCAAAGCCCGCAGCAGTTCGGCGCGATCATGCACCTCGATTAAGACATCCATGCTGTGCTCGCGCGCGCAGGCGTAGAGCTCGTTGAGTTGCGCATCAGACAAGGCCGCGACAATCAGCAGTACGCAGTCCGCACCAATGCCACGCGCCTCAATGACCTGATAGGGATCATAAAGAAAGTCTTTGCGAATCACTGGTAAGTCGCAGGCAGCTCGGGCTTGCTTGAGATACTCATCGCTGCCTTGGAAAAAATCGACATCGGTGAGCACAGACAAGCACGCGGCACCACCAGCCTGATACGACGCCGCAATGGCATCGGGCTGAAAGTTTGCGCGGATCACGCCTTTCGAAGGCGAGGCCTTTTTTATCTCGGCAATGACTCCCGACTGACCTTGCGCAATGCGCCCTTGCACAGCGGCGGTGAAGCCACGCACTGGACTGGCTTCGCGGGCAAAATCTTCTTGATTCGCCAATGAGTAGCGCTTGCGGCGCGTAGCCACTTCTTCGCGTTTGCGCGCCATGATTTTGTCGAGAATAGTAGGAGCCGACATCGTGCTCATGCTGAGCCCTCCGAGCGCAAAGCGCGGGTATATAAACGTAGGTCATTGAGCTTTTCTAGCGCCTGACCAGTGCACATCAAGTCGTCGGCAAAGGCCACACCCTGCGCCCAAGTCTGACAAATGCCCGCGACATAAATCGCCGCCCCAGCATTTAGCGCGATGATTTGCGCGGCTTTCACTGCCTCTGGTGTAGTGCGCTTACCCAACGCATTTTGAATCAGCGCCAAGGACTCGGCCGAATCCGCCACGCTTAAGCCCACCAGACTTTGGCTAGGCACGCCAAGCGACTCTGGCGTGATGACATAGTCTTTTACTTCGCCATTTTTCAGTTCAGCCACCCGCGTGGGTGTGGCCAGAGACACCTCATCGAGGCCGTCATTTGCGCACACCACCAGCGCATGCACACTACCCAAACGCATGAGCACTTCAGCCATCGGGCGACAGAGCGCTGGATTAAATACACCGACCACTTGGCGTTGCACAAACGCTGGGTTAGTCAGCGGACCAAGCAAGTTAAACAAGGTGCGAATGCCCACCGCTTGCCGTGCGGCCACGGCATGTTTCATGGCGCTGTGATGATTCACGGCAAACAAAAAGCCCACGCCAACTTCATTGATGCAGCGCGCAACCTGCTCAGCATCGAGCGCTAAATTTACACCCGCCGCTTCCAGCAAATCTGCACTGCCACTTTTCGATGACACCGCGCGATTACCATGCTTCGCCACGCGCGCACCAGCGGCGGCGGCCACCATGGCGGCGGCCGTGGAGACGTTAAACAAATTTGCGCCATCGCCACCAGTACCCACGATATCGACGATATGTGGGTGCGCCTCTAGCGTCACTGGCGTGGCGAGCTCGCGCATGACTCGCGCAGCCCCTTCGATCTCATCAATCGATTCGCCCTTCATGCGCAAGGCCACCAATAACGCAGCAATTTGCGCATCGGCCAGCTCGCCCTGCATCAGCGCGCGCATGATGTCTTGCATCTCAGCCGTCGACAGGTTGATGCGCTCGACCAAACGCCCCAAGGCGACCTTAATATCCATGCTTATCGCACCTGCTCAAGAAAGTTTTTCAACAGCGCGTGACCCTGTTCGCTGAGAATGGATTCAGGGTGAAACTGCACGCCCTCGACCGCCAAGGTTTTATGGCGAAGGCCCATAATTTCATCACGCGAACCATCCGTTCGTTGCGTCCACGCAGTGACTTCCAAGCACTCAGGCAGAGTCTCCGAGCGCACCACTAAGGAATGGTAACGCGTCGACACCAGCGGATTCTTTAGACCGGTAAACACGCCTTGGTTAGCGTGATACACCGGCGAGGTCTTGCCATGCATGACCTCGCGCGCGCGCACCACTTCACCGCCATACAGCTGGCCAATGCTCTGGTGGCCTAGGCACACACCGAGAATAGGAATCTGTCCCGCAAAACGCGCGATAGCGGCGATTGAAATACCCGCCTCAGTCGGTGTGCACGGGCCAGGCGAAATTACTAGGCGCGCAGGGGCGAGCTCAGCGATTTGCTCCAGCGTAATCTCGTCATTGCGAAACACCCGCACCTCTTCACCAAGCTCGCCAAAATACTGCACGAGGTTGTAGGTGAAGGAGTCGTAATTATCGATCATCAGCAACATGGCCTAGCTCCCCCATCCGGTCGATGCCAGCTCAGCGGCTTTCATGAGCGCACGCGCTTTGTTCAAAGTTTCCTTCCATTCCAGCTCAGGCACTGAATCGGCGACCACGCCAGCACCGGCTTGCACATGCATTTGGCCGTCTTTAAGCACCGCGGTACGAATGGCAATCGCGGTATCCATCGCACCATTCCATGCCAGATAGCCGACCGCGCCACCGTAAATCCCGCGCTTCACCGGCTCAAGCTCATCGATGATTTCCATGGCCCGCACTTTCGGTGCGCCCGATAGCGTGCCGGCAGGCAACGTCGCGCGTAAGACATCGAGCGCAGTGACTTCGGGGCGCAAGGTAGCTTCAACATTGGAGACAATGTGCATGACATGCGAATAGCGCTCGATCTTCATTTTCTCTGTCAGGCGCACTTGGCCAATCTGCGCGACCCGACCGACATCATTACGACCTAAATCGATGAGCATGAGATGTTCAGCAAGCTCTTTCGGATCGGCCAATAACTCAGCCTCTAGCTCACGATCGCGCTCCGGCGTGGCACCACGCTTGCGCGTGCCGGCAATCGGGCGCACGGAGACTTGGCCATTTTCAACACGCGCTAAGATCTCAGGGCTGGAGCCGACGATATGAAAGTCGTCGCAGTGCACGAAATACATATAGGGCGATGGATTGAGGTGGCGCAGCGCGCGATACAGTGACAGCGGCGGCTGCACAAATGGTGCCGTCAGGCGCTGCGAGGGCACCACCTGCATAACATCGCCCGCCAACACATAGTCTTTGATGCGGCCCACGCCAGCCTTGAAATCTGCCTCAGGAAAGCTCGAGACGAAATCTGCTTCTGTCGTCACGTGACCTGGCACAAAGGCATCCTCTGCGCGCGTTGAAATGGGTTGGCGCAATGCCGCCACTAAACCATCCAAGCGCTGCTCGGCATTGATCAGCGCATCAGCCTGCGCGGGGTCCGCATGCACCACCAGCAGCACCGTGCCCTTGATGTTGTCAAACACCAAAACCTCATCGGACACCATAAAGAAGATATCCGGCGTACCGATGGGGTCAGGCTTGACCACGGCGGCCAACCGCTTCTCGACATAGCGCACCGTGTCGTAGGAAAAGTAACCCACTAAGCCGCCACTAAAGCGTGGCAAATGCGCGAGCTCAGGCACACGATAACGCTCACGAAATACATCGACAAACGCTAGGGGGTCTGGGCACTCAAACTGCTCGAGCATCACGCCATCACGGCGGATCTCGACATGATGGCCAGTGATGCGCAATACCGTACGCGCGGGCAGGCCAATCATCGAATAGCGCCCCCACTGCTCGCCACCCTGTACCGATTCAAACAGATAGGTGTAGGGCGCGTTCGCTACTTTCAGGTAGCACGACAGCGGCGTATCGAGGTCGGCGAGAATTTCACGCACCACGGGGATGCGGTTATAGCCTTGGGCGGTAAGCCCAGCAAAAGCGTCAGTGTTCATGCGGTTTCACTCAAAAAATGCAGACGGCACATCGTGTTAGCGAGGCAATCACCATCGCCAGCAGAAGCAGTCAACACGGTTGAGCAAACGCATCATGGACACCTATTTACATCAGCGCGCGCAACAGGGCGTCGCGCGCATCACAGAGAGTCTTGAAAATTAAAGCATGTCGGCCAGTGTGGCAACCACGCGATCAGGTTCACAGGCCTCAATCGCTTCGCCGTGATTATAGCCGTAGGGCAACGCCAACACACGCACGCCAGCGGCTTTTGCTGCCTCCACGTCATTGCGCGAGTCACCGACCATTAAGGCGTGTTCGGCACTCACTGAAAAATGCCGCAGCGTATGCTGTAGGGGCTCGGGGTGCGGCTTTTTATGCGTCAATGAGTCGCCGCCTAGCACCACGCTAAAATAGCTACTGAGTTCCAGCTCATCGAGCAATGCATTAGCCGGCTTGAGCGGCTTGTTAGTGATGCAGGCTAAGGCAATGCCCTGCGCTTTTGCGGCCTCGAGAAACTCACGCACGCCCGCATAGACTGTGCTGACTTCGCATACCGAGTCTTCGTAACGATGCATAAACGCCGCCAGCAGCTGCTCGCTTTCAACATGGCGCTGAGCAGTGTTATCGAGTTGCGGGCGCACATGCTGCAGGGCGACATCCATCAAGCGTGCTGCCCCACGACCAATGCCGTGACGCACCAGCTCAGCTGACACCGGCGGCAGCGCCAAGTCATCGAGTGCGCGATTTAAGGCAATCGCAATATCAGCCGCGCTGTCGACCAGCGTGCCATCCAAATCCATCATGATAAGTTGCGGTAGACCACCAAACCAACGTTTCAGTTCATCCATGTCGCATACCTCTCAGGTTGCTATTTGGCGGAGGCTAACTCCGCACGCATCGCCGCAATAGCTTCAGCATAGCTTGGCGCATTAAAAATGGCAGAGCCAGCAACAAACATATCAGCACCAGCCTCCGCAATCTCGCGAATGTTTTTCACGGTCACGCCGCCATCGATCTCAAGACGAATATCACGCCCCGACGCCGCAATGCGGGCCCGCGCCTCGCGCAGCTTCGCCAACGTGCCGGGGATGAATTTCTGCCCGCCAAAGCCGGGATTGACGCTCATCAACAAGATTACATCGACTTTATCCATCACATAGTCGAGGTAATGCAAGGGCGTGCCCGGGTTGAACACCAGACCACATTGCGCACCGCCCGAGCGTATCAGCTCCAATGAGCGATCGACGTGATCAGAGGCCTCGGGGTGAAAGGTGATGATGCTGGCGCCCGCCTCGATAAAATCGCCAATCAGTCGATCGACCGGACGCACCATCAAATGCGCATCAATGGGTGCGGTGACACCGTACTTACGCAGAGCTTTGCAGACCATCGGGCCAATGGTCAAATTTGGCACATAGTGGTTATCCATGACATCGAAATGCACGACGTCGGCCCCTGCCGCCAGCACGGCATCGACCTCGGCACCTAAGCGGGCAAAGTCGGCGGACAAGATCGATGGAGCAATTAAAAAGTCAGTCATAACATTCTCGTGCTGATTAAATGTGTTCGGCGCGGATAGCCGCGTCGAGTTCTTGCAGACGCTGTGGTGTGCCGACATCGACCCACGGCCCAGCAAAATACTCACCGCTGGCACGACCCGCTGAGATGGCCTCATGCAGCACTGGCGCAAGAGGTCGCACGCCTTGGCTTAAGCCCTGAAATAGACTGGGACAATACACGGCTAAACCAGCATAGGTGAAGGCTGAGTCAGCCGTCTTCGACTCAAGCACAGCGCGGCGACCCACTTGCGGCGAGTGTGTCGTAATATCCTGCAAGCCAAAATCACCTGTCGGGTTATGTGCAGGATTATCGACCAAGACCAAGTGCGCCTGCTTGCCCGGCGCCAATGCTGTGCGCAAAGCCGTCATGCGATAACGCAGCCAAATATCGCCATTAACCAATAAAAATGGCTCATGCCCAATCAAGTGCAGCGCCTGTACGATGCCACCCGCGGTCTCCAGCGGCCTGCCAGCAGGCTCATGCGACCACAGGATATTCACGCCAAAGCTCCGGCCATCTCCCAAGGCGGACTCAAGCTTGTCGCCCAGCCACGCGGTGTTAATCACCACCTCGGTGATGCTTGCCGCACGTAGCGCTTCGAGATGCCAAACGATCAGCGGCTTACCACCAACCTCCAGCAAAGGCTTCGGCGTGTGATCCGTGAGCGGGCGCATGCGCGTGCCAAGGCCCGCAGCTAAAATCATACCTCTCACAAATACGCCCCCAACACCGCCGCGGCGCTTGGGTTGCGCGCTAGATATTCTGGCAACACGCGCAGCAAGAGCTCACGCAATGGTGCGAGCTCTGCGTAGGGCGCGAGCTCATCGAGGGTGTAGCGATAGACCACAGGAATGTCGTTCAGATAGCCGTGCTTGCCATCGCGGATGCTCAGCCGCGCAAAAATACCCAGCACCTTTAAATGCCGCTGCGCCGCAATCCAATCGCACCAGCGCACAAATAGGCTGAGGCTAATATGTCTTTCGAGCTTGCCTGTTAACTGCAGCTGACGATGGAATTGTGCTATCCAGCGCCCGACATCCTCCGCCGGCCACACCACATAGGCATCCCGTAGCAATGACATGAGGTCGTAGGTAATCGGCCCGATCACGGCATCTTGAAAATCGATAATGCCGAGCTCGCCTTCGGGCGTGAGCATCAGATTGCGCGAGTGATAGTCGCGATGCACAAAGCCGGTGGGTTGCTCAGCGATGGCATCGGCAATCAGGCTAAATTGCGCTTCCAGCTGCGCGCTATCGGCCTCGTCTAAGGTGACGCCCAGCAGCTGCGGAATAAACCAGTCGCGCAGCAGCCGCATCTCAGTAAGCAGACGCTCGCGGTCATAACTCGGCAAGGCGTAATTGTCCGGCGCCAGGCAGTCAAGCATGTCGATTAGTGCCGTCATCGCCGCACCATACAGTGTGTTCACCGACGCCTCATTAAGCTCCGAGTGCAGCAATGTGTCGCCCAAGTCCGTCAGCAGCATAAAGCCCTTCGATGACGACCATGCCAACACCTGTGGCACACAAAGGCCATGGTCATGCAACGTGCCGGCAATCGCCACAAAGGGATGGCAGTCTTCCTTTTCGGGCGGCGCATCGACGGCGATCAAACTGCCCTGCGAAAAGCTCTGGCGAAAGTAGCGGCGAAAGCTCGCATCACCAGAAATCATCGTCAATGGGCCCATGGCGGCAGGCCACTGCGGCTGGCCTTTATGCCAAGCGTGCAACCACTGTGCGAGCTGTTGCGCGCGATCATCTGAGCTCATTACGGGATTTTCCTAGCTGAACAGGGGTCATTGATTCTATTATCCGTTAAATCCTGATGCGACCCCTGCTTGCGCGCCATGACAAATAAACTTGTAAATACCACATCGAAGGCACCTTTTGCCCGCCTCACGCCCTTGGCCGCTGCACTGCTGGCCTTGCCGGGCTTCGGCTGGGCGGCATCTGCCAATAGCGTTGAGTCCAATGAAGGCTTGCCAGTCTATGCCGCTTCAGCGCGTGATGATGGCTTTGTCGTGGCCCCTCGCGCTGAGCCGCCGATGCGCATCGAGCCCGAGGCAAGTCCTGCCGCTGCCGTCACAGCAACGGCAGAGATCTCTGCCGCCGTAAACGCCTCAGCACCCGCGCCTGAAAAGGTACTGACGCCCGACACTGGCCTGCCAAACATCGACACCGCGGGCACACGCTTAGGCTGGCTGACCAGCGCGCAAATCGCGCGGCTACCGGCTGCCGATCGGCCTCCGCTAGATGCCACCTGCGAGGGCGCCTGGGCCACCCCAGTTCCACTCGGCACGCCACTTGGCGATATCGACGTCAGCAATATTGAAGCACTCGCGAACTCACTGGTCTACAACGACGACGGCGGCACTGAGCTTAGCGGTGGTGTACGCATTAGCCAAGGCGGGCGATTGCTCGAAGCCGACAAAGGCAGCATCACACAAGATCGTAACTTCGGCCGTTTTGATGGCAATGTGCGCATGGCACAGCCCGGCGTTTTACTCACCGGCGAACAAGCCGTGATCAATATCAACACCAGTGCTGGCCAATTGCTCAGTAGTGAATTTGTTTCACAGACTATGCACGCGCACGGCCGCGCTGATCGCATTCGGCGTTTTAGCGATGGCGTGCTGCTGATCGACCGCGGTATTTACACTACCTGCGCGCCTGGCAATCGGGTTTGGTCATTTGAAGCCAAAGACATTCAGCTCAATCCCAATACTGGGGTTGGCGAGGTCTATAGCGCCAAGCTACGCATTCAAGATGTACCGATTCTATACTTACCGTATTTCCGCTTTCCCATCGATGACCGCCGCCAAAGTGGTCTACTCGTGCCGCGCTTTGGTAACACCAACGATGGCGGCTTCGATCTAGCGCTACCGATCTATCTCAATATTGCGCCACAAGTAGATGCCACCATCACCCCTCGCCTGCTGAGCTCGCGTGGTGCCATGCTAGAAACCGAAACGCGCTACCTGACGCGAGACTTTGGTAGCGGTGAGTTAAAGGCTTCGCTGCTACCAAATGACCAAAAAACCGGTGACGATCGCAAGGCCGCTTCACTCGATCAGCGCGCCGACTGGCAAAATGGCTGGCGTGCGCGCACCTCATTGAACTATGTCTCGGATAACTTCTACTTCACCGACTTAGGCACTGACCTAAACATTGCCAATCAGACCCACCAAGAGCGTATTGGTGAGGTCTTTTACGACACGCCCGATTGGCATTTTGTTGCGCGCGCACAGGGCTTCCAAACCATCGATCCCGACCTCCTCGATGTCGACAAGCCCTACGCCCGAGTACCACAACTTTTGCTTACCAGTGAGCGTGCTCGTCTGCCTGGCTGGCAACGCAGCTTACGTGCCGAGGTCGCCCGCTTTGAGCGCAGTATTGACGATGGCAGTGCGCCTGAAGTCAACGGCACACGCCTGCGCTTAGACCCTGAAATACGCTATGACTACTCGCAGCCTTGGGGCTATATTCGCCCAGCGGCCAAGCTCAGCCATTTAAGTTATGCGCTCGATGGCAATGGTGTCGCAGGCAATAATAATCGCAGCCTGACCGTGCCCACACTCAGCCTAGATACCGGCCTGACCTTTGAGCGCTTTAGCAGCGATGGCAGCTCACAAGTGCTCGAGCCACGACTGTACTATCTCTATGCGCCACATCGCGATCAAAGCGCGCTGCCCAATTTCGACAGTGCCGTGACCACGTTTAGCTACGATCAGCTGTTTCGCGACACGCGCTTCTCCGGCGGGGATCGCATCGACGATGCCAATCAAGTTGCCGTCGGCCTAACCTCACGCTGGCTTGATGCCGATGGCTTTGAGCACCTACAAGCCTCACTCGGTCAGATTGTTTATTTGCGCGATCGCAATGTCCGCCTCGACACAGGCACGCCCGTCGACACCAGTGCCACGTCAAGTTACGCAGGCAATATGACCTTGCGTGCTAACGAAGAAACCAGCTTTTTTGCTGACCTGCTGATGGATCCTAGAGGTTCAAATCTTTCGCAATACAGCGTTGGTGCCAGCTATTTGCCAAAGACCGGCGACCGTCTCTATAACGCCGGCTACCGTTACCGCCGCGATGATCCGAGTATTGGCCAAAAAGCCGTCAGCCAAACCCAGCTATCGTTCGTTCAACCCATGGGTGTGAACTGGAAGCTGCTCGGTCTTTGGAACTACGACATCAAGGAAAAAGAATCACAAGAGGCCTTGTTTGGCGTATCTTACGAGGCTTGTTGCTGGCAGGTTCGCCTGTTCAAGCGCAGCTTTATTGCCGATGCAGCGGCCAATAACAGCCCATCATCGGACCGAAGTCGCAACGCGATTTTTATTGAAATCGTGCTCAAAGGCCTGGCCGGCTTTGGCACCAATGTCGACACGCTGTTTGAAAAAAATGTGTTTGGCTACAACCAACTTGATCATAAAAAGGAAGGCTTTTAATGCGGCGCTACCTGCTGGCACTCACCTGCTTAACAACACTGCTAACTGGCGTAGCGTATGCTGCAACGGCAATAGATCAAGTGGCGGTCATCGTCAATGATGGCGTGGTTTTGAATTCAGAAGTTGAAGCACGCATAGGCGACTTACGCTTTCAGGCGCAACAACGCGGCAGCGCCATTCCGCCCGATCAGCAGCTCAATACTGCCGCGCGCGAACAACTGATTATGGAAAACCTGCAGCTGCAATTGGCGAGTCGCAATGGTATTCGTCCCGACGACAACACCGTGAATGCCGCCGTTAGCACTTTAGCGAAGCAAAATGGTCTAAGTCTCGACGCCTTCCGCGCCAAGCTCGACAAGACTCCAGGCACGTCCTTCGATTATTTGCGCAATGCCATTGCCCGCGAGCAAGTCATTGAGCGCATGCGCCAGCGCCGCATGAACGACCGCATCAACATCACCGATGCTGACATTCATCAATTCATGGCCACCCCAGCCGGGGCTGAATTAAATCGCCAGCTCGATGCTCAGCTTAATAAAACACTCGCAGTAACTGCTTCAGTAACGGCACCGACCATGGAGTATTTGGTCACGCAAGTACTGGTGCCCGTGGAAGAAAATGCCAGCACCAAAGAGCAGGTGCGTCTGGCCGACCTCGCGCAACAAATCTTGCGCCTACAAACCCAGTCGATGACGCCAGAACAGGCCGTCGATAGCTTTAAGGGCAAGGCGCCGGAAGCGGCTATTGAGCCCTTAGGCTGGCGCAGCACGGCGCAACTACCCACCTTACTGCAAGCGCCCTTGGCGCGCTTAATTGACAGCGGCACGCCTGAGCTGATTCGTTCACCGCGCGGCTGGCATCTACTGTGGCTGCTTGATCGTCGCGAATTACGTAACCCCGATACGCTGTTGCCGCCACCACCACCGGTGCCCACTACCGTGGTGAAGCAACGCGAAGTGCGCCACATCCTAATGCGCCCCAACGACTTACAGTCTAGCGAAGACATTCGTGAGGCCATGAATGTGCTGTATAAAAAGCTGAAGAATGGCGCTGATTTTGCCGAACTGGCACGCATTAATTCGCAAGATCCAGGCTCTGCCGTGAAAGGTGGCGATCCCGGTTGGGTTTCGCCCGGCGACATGGTGCCGGAGTTTGATCGCATGATAGGTCAGACGCCGATCAGCGCGATCAGCCAGCCCTTCCAGAGCAGCTTTGGCTGGCATATCTTGCGTATCGAAGGTGAGCGCGAGAAAGACATGCGCGAGACGGTGCTGCGTGATCGAGCTAAGCAAATTCTCTTTGCCCGTGCCTATGATGAAGAGCTTGGCGCTTGGCTGCGTGAGCTGCGCGCAGAGGCCTATGTCGACTTCCGGGGCGGCAACTAAGCGCCTCCCATCCCGAAGCTCTAACGCTGCCTGTATCGCCTGGCCGCTACTCAGCGGCTAGGCGATACCCTACCCCAGGTTCCGTGAGCAAATAGCGCGGCTCGCCTGGGATAGCTTCAATTTTCTGCCGTAACTGGCGCAAATAAATCCGCAAATAATGCGTGTCATCGCCATGATGACGCCCCCACACGGCTTGCAAAAGCTGGGCATGGGTCACCACTCGTCCTGCCGATTGCGCCAAAATCGCCAACATCTGAAACTCTTTTGGCGTCAGCCTAACAGGCTCACCCGCCAGCGTTACTTGCCGCTGCGCTAAGTCAATAAATAACTCCGCCACCGCATACTGCTGGCTAATCGGCGTGCTTTCTTGCCGACGCCGTTGCGCCACACGCAAGCGTGCTAGGAGCTCGGCGACACCAAATGGCTTCGTTAAATAATCTTCGGCACCGGCATCAAGCGCGGCAATTTTTTCCTCCTCACGGCTACGCGCCGACACCACAATCACTTGCGCCGCACAGCGCGACTTGAGCTGCGGCAAGAGTTGTAGGCCATCAATATCCGGCAGACCTAAGTCGAGCAAAATAAGTGCGGGGTCATCGACCGCCACGCGTGCCAACGCCTCATCGCCAGACATCGCGGTGGTCACCACATAGCCCTGTGCGCTGAGCGCAGTGGACAGCAGGCGCACCAAACTGGGCTCATCTTCAATCACTAATATATCAACGCCCATGAGTTCCCTCGTGCACAGCGACGCATTCAGCGCCAGTTGCAGTTACCACGGCTGACGATCGACCCGCCACCGACACACCACCAGCCATTAACTCATCAGCAGATGCCATCTCATCGCTGTCGAACATAGGCTGCACACAGGTCGGCAAGCTCAGCGTAAAACGCGCGCCCTGCGGATCTCGACTACTTGCCTCAATACTGCCGCCATGCGCGTCCATAATTGCCCGACAAATAGTCAGGCCCAAGCCCGCACCTGGCGTTGGCCCGACACTATCGCCACGATAAAACTTCTGAAACAACATGCTCGGATCTTCATTAAAGCCCGGACCATCATCGCTAATGGTCAGCGTCACAGCATCCGCTAAGACCTTAGCTCGCACAGTGACCACGGTATGCGTTGGCGTGTATTTGCCGATATTTTCAAAAATATTTGCAAATACACGCTCCAATAAGCATGGGTCAAAACGCAATAGAGGTAGGTCATCGGGTAGCTCAACGCGTATCTCCCGCGGGGCCAATGCACGCCGCCAAACACCTAAGGCCGCGCCCAAAATCTCGTCTAAAGCCTGCCAATCTTGCTGCAGCTTTACCGGACCAGACTCTAGCCTCGCCAACTCCAGCAGATTCTCCACCAACACTTGCATGCGTCGCGACTCATCGTAAATAAGGCTCATGAGCTCGCGCCGCGCGCTTTCATCTAAGGTAATTTCATCGGACATCAGCGATGAGCTCGCGCCCACTAGGCTCGCCAATGGTGTACGCAAGTCATGCGAAAGTGCACTCAACACCGAATTGCGCAAGCGCTCAGTTTCCAGCTCACGGGTGTAGCGATAGAGCCTGTCTAACTCGCGGGCATGCTCGGCGGATTCCAGTGCTTGATCGCGCCAACGTGTCGTGAGCTGACTGATAAACCAACTCAAGCCCACGGTAATAAATAGAGTTAACGCGTATTGGCCGGCCTCGGAAACATTCAGAAAGGCCCACGGGACATAGAGCACCGCATAGGCCAAACCACCCAGCACAGAGGCCAGCACTGCCGCACCACGACCGCCCCAATAAGCCACCACGACGGCCGCTAAGACGAATAATAGGACCAAATTAGGCAGCGAGACATACGGCTGTAATAGCCAAGCAAGTGCCGTGGTAAAAGCCAACACGCTGAGCGCAAAGGCGTATGGGCGCAAACGCTGCCACGACAACATAGCGCTCTCCAAGAAAGGGGACGGAAACTTATGCAACGATTTTACGGGATTTTTACTTGGCGGCGCTGAGCATTCACCCAACAATAGCCAAGTCGTTAATAAGGCCACCCTTGCTGGCCATAACACCTGCACTGCAGCCCTTTGCGGAAGGCCTCCAGCGCAGAGCGTCCGACGTCGGCATTCACTCCCCTCTCAGGTTGCCTATGGCACAATGGTGTGAATGACCGACGCACGGGATGCCCCTTCTTCATGCCTCTTCCTACAACGCTCAACATACCTATTGCACGCCTGGCTTTAACGCCTGGCGAGCCCGCGGGCATTGGCCCCGATCTGCTCGTGCAGATTGCCCAAGAGTCGTGGCCTGCGCAACTCATTGCCATTAGCGATAGTGCCCTATTACTGCGCGCTGCGGCACGCTTGAAACTACCATTACGCTGTAGTGCGTGGCAGCCCGACTCGCCGCCTGAGGCTCATACGCCCGGCCATTTATGGGTGTGTGAGACACCATTGCCCGAACACGAACAGCCCGGCCAGCTCAATACCGCACTGGTGCCCGCCGTATTGGCTTCGCTCACGCGCGCCTGCGATGGCTGCTTGCAGGGCGATTTCGATGCGCTAATCACCGCACCGCTGCATAAAGCCGTAATTAATGACGCGGGCATTGCCTTTAGTGGTCATACCGAGTTTCTGCAGGCGCGCTGCGGCGTTGAGCGTGTGGTGATGATGCTGACCTGCCCTGGTTTACGCGTGGCGTTGGCGACCACACACTTACCGCTGCGCGAGGTCGCCGATGCCATCACGCCCACGCGCCTAACGCAGGTGCTGCGCATTCTGCATGCCGATCTGCGCGATAAATTTGGCATTGCCCAGCCGCGCATTTATGTCACTGGCCTCAACCCGCACGCCGGTGAAGGCGGGCATTTGGGCCGCGAAGAAATTGAGATTATTGAGCCCACGCTGGCGGCGTTGCGCGCTGAAGGCTTAAACCTCACGGGCCCTCTGCCGGCCGACACACTCTTTACGCCGCAGCATTTGCAGCAGGCCGATGCCGTGCTGGCGATGTATCATGACCAAGGTCTGCCGGTGCTAAAGCATGCCGGCTTTGGCAATGCCGTGAACATCACTCTGGGCCTACCGATTATTCGCACCTCGGTAGATCACGGCACCGCACTGACGCTCGCTGGCACCGGCCTGGCCCACGCCGGCAGCTTGCAAGCCGCCATCCATGAAGCACTCGCCATGATCAACGCCCGTCGCAATACGCCTCGCACACAGGATTTAGCCGTATGAACTTACCCCGCCCGAAGCGCCGCCCCTCTGGGAAATCCGTGGAGGGCCATGTTGTACGTAAACGTTTCGGCCAAAACTTTTTGCACGATGAGCGCGTGATTCAGCAAATCGTCGCGAGCTTTACGCCTATTGTCGGTCAGTCCGTTGTTGAAATTGGTCCGGGCCTAGCCGCGCTGACTAAGCTATTACTACCCGCTGTTGAGCGTCTGCATGTCATCGAGCTCGATCGTGATTTGGCGGCACGCCTGCCAAAAACACTGGCGGGTTTAGGTGAGCTGATCATTCACGAGGGCGATGCGTTGAAGTTTGATTTCAACACGCTAGCCAGCACTGCGGCCCCAATCCGCGTCATTGGTAACCTGCCCTATAACATTTCCACGCCATTGATTTTTCACCTACTCAGCCATAGCGAACTGATTGTCGACATGACCTTTATGTTGCAAAAAGAAGTGGTTGACCGGCTGTGTGCTGGCCCTGGCGACTCGGCCTATGGCCGCCTAAGCGTCATGGCACAATACCGCTGCCTGCCCGAATGGCTGTTTGATGTGCCACCGGAGTCGTTTACTCCGCCGCCGAAAGTCATGTCGGCAATCATCCGCCTGACGCCACACACCACGCTGCCGCACCCCTGCCGCGATGAAAAACTGTTAGCTGAAGTCGTTGGCACGGCCTTTACGATGCGCCGAAAAACATTACGCAATGCACTAGGCAAGTACCCACAAAGCGCTTTAGAGACGGCGGGTGTTGATCTGCGCGCTCGCCCTGAAACGCTGTCGGTGGCAGACTATGTAGCCATAACCCACGCCTTGCTGGACGAGCCGACATGAGTCAATCAGTGCAAGCCACCGACGAACACGGCATCTGCGTATCGGTGCGCAGCGAATACCTCTCGGAGCCATCGAGCCCGAGCGATCAGCGCTATGTGTTTGCCTATCACATTCGCATTCAAAACGCAGGCACACGCACCGTGCGCCTGCTAACGCGGCACTGGGTCATCACCAACAGTGAGGCGCATGTGCAAGAAGTACGCGGCGATGGCGTGATTGGCGAGCAGCCGGTATTAGCGCCAGGTGACTTTTTCGAATACACCAGCGGCACGGTGATAGAGACGCCGGTGGGCAGCATGCACGGCTCCTACGGCATGCTTGATGAAGTCGGTGAGCGTTTTGAGTCGCCAATTCCCGCCTTCACACTGGCCATCCCCCGCGTACTTAACTGATGCGGAATTTTCTCATTGGCGATGTGCAAGGTTGTCGAGCCGCGCTCGACGAACTACTAGCGCGCATCGCCTTTGATACCGCCACTGATCATGTGTTTTTTGCCGGCGACTTAGTCGCACGGGGGCCGGACTCACTCGGCACACTGCGGCTGATTAAAGGCTTAGGCTGCGCTGCCAGCACCGTGCTTGGCAATCACGACCTGCACTTATTGGCGGCCTATCATGGCCACGCGAAAGTGAAGCCGAAAGACTTAACACAGCCGATTTTAGATGCAGCCGATGCGGCTGAGTTGATGCACTGGTTACAGCAACAGCCGTTGCTTATTCAACTGCCATCTAACGATGTGTTGACGCACGCCGGCTTACCTCCGAACTGGACGCTTGAGCAGGCACAAGCCCTCGCTGCTGACGTTGAAATAGCCCTGCGTGGCGCGCAAGCTGATGCGTTTTTTGCCGCGATGTATGGCAATGTTCCCAGCGCCTGGCAAGACGACTTAAGCGGCGCCGAGCGTCTGCGTGTCATCACCAATCATTTCACGCGTATGCGTTTAATGGATGCCACTGGTCATTTGAACTTTCAGCATAAGTCGGGCAACTGCGATTTACCCGAAGGCTTTAAGGCCTGGTTTGACTGGCCCAGCGTACGGCCAGCTGAGCAGCGCGTATTTTTCGGCCATTGGGCCTCGCTCAATGGCATCACGCATCAGCCAAATGCCATGGCGCTCGATAGCGGCTGCGTTTGGGGCAACTACCTCACCGCGTATTGCTTGGAGACCGGCGAATACACGACCAGCACGCCGGGGCTGACATGAGCCCGAAAATTTATCGTGTTGGTGGCGCGGTGCGTGATGCCCTACTGGGGCTACCGGTGCATGACATCGACTATGTCGTCGTGGGCGCAACACCTGAGTGGTTACTGGCGCAGGGCTATCGCCAAGTCGGCCAAGACTTCCCAGTCTTTCTTCACCCCGAGACCCAGGCCGAATACGCCCTAGCACGCACTGAGCGCAAGCAGGGCTCGGGCTATCACGGCTTTGTGTGCGACTTCCATCCGGGCGTGAGTCTGGAAGCCGACCTTGAGCGGCGCGACCTGACTATCAACGCCATGGCCGAAGATGAACATGGCCGACGCATCGATCCCTATGGCGGCGAGCGCGACTTAGCCAACAAGGTGCTTCGCCATGTCTCATCCGCCTTTGTTGAGGATCCGCTGCGGGTGCTGCGGGTGGCACGCTTTGCCGCACGCTTTGCCGCACTCGGCTTTCATGTTGCCGACGCCACCCTAGCACTCATGCGTCAGCTAGCAGAAGGTGGTGAGCTGGCCCTGCTAACGCCCGAGCGTGTCTGGCAAGAGACCGAACGCGCATTGATGAGTCCGGCCCCACAGATTTATTTTCAAGTCCTGCGCGACGCTGGCGCACTAACGATCTGCTTCCCCGAAGTTGATGCCTTGTTTGGCGTGCCGCAGCGCGCCACTTACCACCCCGAAATAGACACGGGCGTGCACACACTGATGGCCTTGGCACAGGCTGCACGCCTTGATGCCTCGAGTGCGGTGCGCTTTGCCGTACTGGTGCATGATTTAGGTAAAGCGCTCACGCCAGACCCGTTGCTCCCTAGCCATACGGGCCATGAAGTACGCGGGCTGCCATTGATTGATGCACTCTGCGTGCGCCTAAAAGTGCCGGCTACACATCATGCCTTAGCGCGCATCGTTGGCGAATTTCATCTCGACTGCCATCGCGCCAATTGCCACTCTGCAGACGTCTTACTGGCGCGCCTGCAGAGTCTAGATGTTTGGCGACGACCTGAACGTTTCCACGAATTTTTGACTGCCTGTGAGGCCGATGCACGCGGCCGAACGGGACTAGAGGATCAGCCGTATTGGCAGCGCGCGTATTGGCTACAAGCCGCTGATGCCTGTCATATAGACAACGCGGCACTGCTCGCGCAAGGTTATCGCGGAGCTGCAATGGCTGCGGCTATTGCGGATATAAGACTAAAACAATTAAGCGAATTTATCGCGAACTGGCAAGCGACTCATGAACACACCTGACGCCCCTGTTGCCCTTATTACGGGCGCCGCCAAACGCGTTGGTGCCGCCATCGCCGAGCAGCTGCACGCCCTAGGTTGGCGCGTGCTGGTGCACTGTCATCACAGCGAACCTGAGGCTCAAGCCTTATGTCAGCGCCTCAACACCACGCGCGCAGACTCGGCGCACTATCTATTAGCCGACCTCGCCGATGCGCAAGCCATCCAAGCGCTTGCGGTACAAGCACAGGCGCACTGGGGCCGACTCGACGCACTGGTCAATAACGCATCGAGCTTTTACCCAACGCCCTTTGCTCGAGCCACGCAAAGTGACTGGGATGAGCTGTTTGCCAGCAATGTTCGCGCGCCGTATTTTTTAAGCCAAGCCCTGCAGCCCGCACTGGCGGCACGCAGCGCGGGCGCCATCGTCAACATCATCGATATTCACGCCGATTATCCACTGCAAGATCACAGCCTCTACTGCATGGCGAAAGCCGCCAACGCCGCCATGACCCGCGCCTTAGCGAAAGAGCTAGCGCCGGCTATTCGCGTGAATGGCGTGTCACCAGGCGCGATTGCCTGGCCCGAGGGTAGCGGCGAAATGAGCGAGGCCATGAAGGCTGACATCTTACGCACCGTGCCCATGGGCCGTGTCGGTGGTGTCGAGGCAATTGCCGAGACCGTGGTGTTTTTAATTACCGGCACGCGCTACATCAACGGACAAATTATTGCCGTCGATGGCGGGCGGAGTGTCTGGGGCTAGCTGTTGGGTTTTACGCCACGCTCAATCAGCACGCCGACATCTTTCGCACCCCGCACCGCACCGGGCTTGCTAACCCGCAAGCGACACCACGGCACCGAAAACTCCTCACGCAAAATCTGCCAAATCGACTCCGCCAGCGTTTCGACTAATTGGTAATGCGCCTGCTCGACATGCGCCTTTAAGCGCTCCGAGACCGCGCGATAATCGAGCGCCTCAGCGATCGTATCGCTGGCGGCCGCGGGACGAATATCCCAAGCCATTTCCAAGTCCAAACTCAAGGTCTGGTGGATGCGGCGCTCCCATTGAAACATGCCAATAACCGTTTCAATTTTGAAATCTCGGATGTATACAATGTCCACGTGCTGCCCCGTTTCGCGCCTAATTTTTTGCTAAGATGCAGCCCACATACCCCATTCTGGAGCGGTCATGAGCCCTGATACTGTTGCCGACTTTGTCGCTATTGCGGCGCTGATTCTAGCCTATCTCGCCGGCTCTGTTTCAGCCGCCATCATTGTTTGCCGCGTCATGGGCCTGCCTGACCCACGCACCGATGGCTCGCGCAACCCCGGCACCACCAATGTCTTGCGTCTCGGTGGCAAAAAAGCGGCCGCCTTTACCTTGCTCGGCGACATGCTCAAAGGCCTGCTGCCGGTCATAGCCGCTCGGCATTATGGTCTCGATGTGATGCTGGTCAGCGCCGTCGGTTTCGCGGCCTTCTTAGGGCATTTGTATCCAATTTTTTTCCGCTTCGAAGGCGGCAAAGGCGTGGCCACCGCACTCGGCGTCTTGCTTGCGCTATCACCAATCATCGGTGGCGTCGTGATCGCACTGTGGCTCAGCGCCTTTGCGCTCACGCGAATCTCCTCAATAGGCGCCATCGTTGGCTTTATCGCCGCACCCATCCTCACACACTTTCTATTATCCGAGGCCATGCTCGGTGTGGTGGGCATTAGCCTGCTGCTATTGGCGCGTCATAAGCCCAATATCAAAGCGCTGATTGAGGGCAAGGAGCGGCGATTTAAATAAGCAACGCCGACCTCATTCACACGACAATTAAGCAGTACCCGCGCCTCACGATACTGGCGCTAACTCCGTCATCGGCCAGCGCGGACGCACACTTACTGTCAAATCTTGCCGCTCACCCGCGCGTAAGCGCTGCGCTCCAGCAAAGGCAATCATCGCGCCATTATCCGTACAAAATGCTGGCGCCGGATAAAACGCTCGCCCACCGACAGGCTTCAAAGCCTCGGCCAAATCGCGACGCAAGCGCTTGTTAGCACTCACGCCACCCGCCAACACCAAACGCTTCAAGCCAGTTTGCTGCAATGCGCGTAAGCATTTGCGAATCAAGGTATCCACTGCGGCGGCCTCAAAGCTGGCACAAATATCGGCCACTTTCGTTGGCGAATCTTGCGCTTGATTGCGTGCGGTGAGCACGGCTGTCTTTAGGCCGCTGAAAGAAAAGTCCAAACCCGGACGGTCGAGCATGGGTCGTGGAAACTTAAAGGCGTCATCGCGGCCGGTTAATGCCAAGCGCGCGACCGATGGCCCACCGGGATAATCCAAACCGAGCATTTTGGCGACTTTATCGAAGGCCTCACCGGCCGCATCGTCGACAGACTCACCGAGTAACTCGTAACGGCCAATGCCATCAACACGCATCAGCTGCGTGTGACCACCGGAGACCAGCAGCGCCACAAACGGAAACTCTGGCGGCTCAGGCTCCAATAGCGGCGCGAGCAAATGCCCTTCCATGTGATGCACACCAACGGCAGGCACACGCCACGCGTAGGCCAAGGAGCGCGCCATTAAGGCGCCTGTTAGTAGCGCACCCGCGAGGCCAGGACCTGAGGTATAGGCGACGCCATCAATGCTATCAGC
>JBDSQT010000152.1:0-3707 GCA_039929665.1 Paraperlucidibaca sp. | reverse complement strand
TCCGTCGGCATCGCGCGCGGCCAGTCAGGCTTTTGCACAAAGCAGGGGTTACTGGCGATGAGCATGAGCCCGGTCACTCGCTCAGGATGCTCAGCGGCAAACGCCAAGGCCAACTCACCGCCAAGCGACCAGCCCAGCCACAGCGCATTGTGCGGCGCGATGGCCGCGAGCTGCGCAACGATAGAGGCCTGTGTCAGCTCAGCATTGGGTAATGGGCTGCGCCCCATGCCTGGCAGATCAATGACCGTGACGCGATAACGCGCCAGTAAAAACGGCACCAGCGGATCCCAGACAATGCAGTGCAGGCCCCAGCCATGCAGCAAAACCAGATCGGGCGCTGCGCTACCGAGTGGGCCGGTGCTGTCGTAGGTGTCGTGATAAAGCATTAGCGCGGACATATAAAACTCTAGTTGGGCGCAAGCTCGGCGAGTGCCGCGAGCAAACGATTAATGGCCTCAGCACTGTGTGCACTGCTCAGCGTCACACGCAGCCGCGCGCTACCGACCGGCACCGTCGGTGGGCGTATGCTACTGACCCAAAAGCCACGCGCTAACAATGCTGCGCTCAAGGCGTTAGCACTGGCCGTATCGCCAACCAGCAAGGGCTGGATAGCCGTAGCGCTGGGCATTAACTGCCAGCCTTGAGCCTGTGCGCCAGCGCGAAATTGCGCGATATGCGCTTGCAGTCGCTGACGCCGCCACTGGTCATTGCGGACATGCTGTAGCGCCACGCGAGTCACCGCCGCCAAAGCCGGCGGCAACGCCGTGGTGTAAATGGCTGGTCGAGCGAGCTGCTGCAGAGCATCAATGAGTACGCGCGGGCCGGCGGCAAAAGCGCCATAGACACCGAAGGCTTTACCGAGTGTGCCGATGCGCAAAGCCACGGCGTCATCTTGCAGGCCCGCATCACTGACGCTGCCGCGACCCTCTGTGCCAATGACGCCAAACGCATGCGCCTCATCGAGCACCAAGAGCGCCTGCTGGCGCTCGGCTACGGCGACAAGATCGGAGACTGGCGCGATATCACCATCCATGCTGAAGACACCATCGCTAACCAATAAACGCCTAGCGATGGTCTCAGGCAGACTCATTAAACGTTGCTCTGCCGAGGCTGCATCGGCATGGGCGTAACGCAGATGCTTCGCACCCGAGGCCAGTGCGCCATCGATTAACGAGGCGTGATTTAATCGGTCTTGCACGATGGCATCATTCCGCCCCGCCAGCCCGGTGAGCACGCCGAGATTGGCCATGTAGCCATTACCAAAAAGCAGCACCGCCTCAACACCTAACCAGTCGGCCAGCTCCTCGCTGAGTGCGGCATGTTCATGATGATGACCACAGACCAAGCTGGCCGATCCTGCACCCACGCCTACGCGGCGCACGGCATTGATCAAGGCCTCCTGTAAGACCGGCTCGGCCGCAAGACCCAAATAATCATTGCTGCAAAAATTCTCTACCCAGCGACCGTCGCGTTGCACACGAGTGCTCTGCATGGAGTCGATGGTCGCAGGCTGGCGGCGCAAACCAGCGTGGTCGCGCGTGGTCAACGTAGCCCTAAGCCATGCCTGCCAATCGGTCGGCAGCGCTGAGCTCATTGCGCTTAAACGCTCACAGCCATGGCGTCATGCCACAGCGGCTTAGCAACTGGCGTAGGGGCATGAACCACTACTGGATTACGCGCAATCTCAGACTCCAGCATCGGCCGCAAGCCTAGACGCTTAAACAGCAGCTGATCTGACTCGGCTTCAGGGTTGGCTGTTGTCAGCAATTTATCGCCATAGAAAATCGAGTTGGCGCCCGCCAAGAAGCACAGCGCCTGCTGTGACTCCGGCATATCCTCACGGCCGGCCGACAAACGCACCATGCTTTTCGGCATGAGAATACGCGCCACTGCGATGGTGCGGACAAACTCAAACGGATCAAGATCGTCAACATTGCCCAACGGGGTGCCGGGGATTTTCACCAATTGATTAATCGGCACTGACTCCGGATGCGCGGGCAAGGTCGCCAATTGCGTCAGCAAGCCAATGCGATCTTCGCGGCGCTCACCGAGCCCGACAATGCCACCGGCGCAGACTTTCATGCCGGCATCGCGCACATGCGACAGTGTATCGAGGCGGTCTTGATAGCTACGCGTGGTGATGATTTGCGCGTAATGCTCGGGGCTGGTGTCGAGGTTGTGGTTGTAATAATCCAAGCCAGCAACCGCCAGCTCAGAGGCCTGACCGGCATCGAGCATGCCCAGTGTCATGCACGTTTCTAGACCTAGGGCTTTCACGCGTTTGACCATTTCAATGACATAGGGCATGTCTTTTTCACGCGGGCTGCGCCACGCCGCGCCCATGCAAAAACGCGATGCACCTTTCTCCCTAGCATTTCGCGCCTCTTCGACTACCTTTTCTATGGCGAGTAATTTTTCTTTACCAAGGCCGGTGTCGTAGTGGCCCGACTGCGAGCAGTACTTGCAGTCTTCGGGGCAGGCGCCGGTCTTGATCGACAGCAGTGTGCTGATCTGCACGGCGTTGGCGTCGAAGTGTTGGCGGTGCACGGTCTGCGCGTGAAATAGCAAATCATTAAAGGGTAAGTCAAAGAGCGCGGCGACTTCTGGACGGGTCCAATTATGGCGCAGGCTGTGCTTTGGATCTGTGCTTGCAGGCAGTTGCGCTTGCGGGCTGGAGACGGAGTTGGTGGCAGCAAAGGAGTGCATATGAACCTCGGTGATAGTAACGATGCTAGGCGCTGATATGAGTATTGGGCACGCGCTCAAGGCGGCAATGGGCGCCATTGTGGCGAGACTACGTAGTCATCGTCAACTTATCTTAGGTCGATTGGTTGACGTACTGCGCGCCAACCGCTGTCTGCTCTGTCATGGCCGCGGTGTGCACCACTGTATTTGTGCCGACTGCTCTGCCGACCTGCCGTGGTTGGAGAGTGCTTGCGCGCGTTGTGCCCGGCCGTTAATCGATGACGCCGAGCCTTGCCGCGACTGTCTCGATGAGCCCCCGCCGTGGCAGCAGGCCTATGCCCTGTTTCACTTTAGCTTCCCTATCGACAGGCTGATCTCCGCGCTGAAATACCATGGCCGCCTAGTCCTCGCCGATTACTTTGGCCAGCGTTTGGCCGATCGCATTGGCAGCGATGAGTTGCCCAATATCATTGTGCCCGTACCCATCCACGCCAAGCGCTTACAGCAGCGCGGCTATAACCAAACACTGCTATTAGCGCGGGTCATGGCGAGTCGCTTGAAACGGCCCGTGAGTACGCACCAGCTCCTGCGCGTACGCGACACCCGCATGCAAAAAACACTGCATGCGGATGAGCGGCGCAGCAACTTAGCCGATGCATTTATCTGGCATGGCCCGCGCCTCAATCAGCAGCGCGTGCTTTTGGTAGATGACGTACTGACCACCGGCGCCACCGCAGAGGCCATCACGCGCTGCCTAATTGACGCTGGAGCAAGCCGAGTAGATCTATTGGTGATCGCCAGAACCTTGGCGCGATAACCGTAAGTGCTAGCTGCCAAGCCGCATGCGTTGCTAGAATGCGGGAAACTTGGGAGATGCCACGCATGTTGATGGCCTTCACCCTGAATAAGGGTTTGCTTGAACCTGTCGCCATTAATGCGGCAGAAGATCTCGTCTCGGAAATTCTGTGGATTGACCTGATCAACCCCACCGAAGAAGAGCGCGAATGGGTGCGCACGGCCTA
>JBDSQT010000151.1:0-9060 GCA_039929665.1 Paraperlucidibaca sp. | reverse complement strand
CGATTGAGGCAATGGCCTTTGCTTGGCTTGCGATGCGCTTTGTGCAGGGCTTAAGCGGAAATGTGCCGGAAGTTACTGGCGCTCGTGGCGCGCGGGTGCTTGGCGGGTATTTCCCAGCCTAGTGGCGCATTGACGTACTTAGTACGCCGCGCATCAGTCGTTCTGATGCGCGGCGCACGCGCTACATCGAGAAAGATGAGCCACAGCCGCAGGTCGACTGCGCATTGGGGTTGTGAATGACGAACTGCGAGCCATTGAGGCCCTCAACATAATCGACCTCGGAGCCTACAAGGTACTGAAAGCTCATCGGGTCAACGAGCATCTCGACATCACCATTGGCAAAGCTTGAGTCACCCTCTTTCACTTCATCATCAAAGGTGAAGCCATAAGAGAAGCCCGCGCACCCACCGCCGGTGATGTAGACGCGCAGCTTCAGCGCAGGGTTATCTTCACCTTCGCGCAACTTTCGGACTTTGTCAGCGGCTTTGTCGGAGAGCGCTAAAGCAGCAGTTTGTTCACTCATGACCATCACCTAGATATCGCATAGAACGCGATTGCAAAAAATAATCGTTAACACTCGGCAGCGCATTATACCGCGCGGACGGTCGTGACAGGGCGCACATGATCAACATCGACCTTTGACTCAGTACTCGGCACGTCGATAACGCGCGCCTTCTCTGCCGATAACACACAGAGACGACCGACAACTTGCGCGCCTAATTGCATTTCCATGTTTTGATACGTCACCACACCATGCACACAAGCGCCTTTGGCTAACTCCAGATGATCAGAGCAGGTGATGTTACCTCTCACGGTGCCGCTGATAATGGCATTGGGCACATCGATGTCACCAATCACGTTGCCATGCACCAATAGGCAGCCTTCTTTCGAATTGATATTGCCTTCAATACGACCTTCGACATGCAAACCGCCGACAAAGCTGATATTGCCTTGGATGGTCGACTGGCGACTGACAAAACTGTGATCCTTGTACGCGGCGGGATCATTTTTGCTTTTTTTGAACATAAACACACCTTAACGAGTTTTAACTTCCCACTTATAGCGACGCTCTAGGCTACTGCCACCACTGCGAACTTGCACATCCACACGCTCGGGATGAAATCCATCGGGCAGATGCCATTCGCCACTAAATTGTTGGTAATAACGCAGCGTAAATCGCGGCTGATCGAGCGAGAGCTCAACTTGCCGGCGGCCATCACTAGCCTTCACCTTAACACGACCGTTGGCGGCCTTGCCTGAAGCATTACTGCGCACAATGAGCAGACGGTAGCGCACTACGCGCGCATCCTTAGTTGGCAGAAGTTCAAATAGCTCAATAGCCACGGGGACGTTAGCTGCCTTCGGTGCCGCCATGCGCTTATAAAACGTCACACGACTTTCGAGCGCTGACATGCTCGCCAACAACTCCTGATTATCCTCTTGCAGGCGCTGCGATGCGGCATCGATGATGGCGTACTCCTTAGCCTTCACAGCGACACGCTCACGCTCATTTCGCAACCGCTTATCGTAATCCGCCCGAATGTTTTGCAGCGCACCTTCATGATTTAGACCTTGCGATCGACTCATCAGCTGGCTGGCAAAAAAGCCCAGCGCAGCGCCCAAGATGGCAATAACAACCATGCCGCCCGCGCTGGTCAAAAAAGCAATAATCGGCCCACGCGCGGTCGGCATATAACGCCGCATAGCCTCTCGCTTAGCCATCAGGGCAACAACCCTATATGCGATAAGCCCATACGCTCATCAAGGCCAAACATCAGGTTCATGTTTTGCACGGCTTGGCCGGCAGCACCCTTCACCAAGTTATCGATGACCGAAAGCACCACCACCGTATCGCCACCCTGAGGCTGATAGATCGCCATGCGACAGGTGTTAGCGCCACGCACACTGCGCGTTTCAGGAAGACTACCTGCCGGCATGACATCGACGAAGGGCTCGTTGGCGTAGGCCAGCTCAAACAGCGATTGCAAATCACCAGCAGGCTTAATCAGGCGCGCATATAGCGTCGCGTGAATGCCACGAATCATCGGCAATAAATGCGGCACAAAGGTAAGGCCGACAGGCGAACCATGGGCATGCGCTAGGCCTTGACGAATTTCGGGCAAATGCCGATGGCCTGCGACACCATAGGCCTTGAAGCTTTCGCCCGCCTCCGCCATCAGTGTGCCAATTTCGGCTTTGCGGCCAGCACCGGACGTACCCGACTTTACATCGGCCACTAAGGAGTCAGTAGCCACGAGACCGGCATTGATCAGCGGTAAAAAGCCCAGCTGCACTGCCGTTGGGTAGCATCCGGGATTGGCCACTAAACGCGCGGTCTTTATCGCTTCGCGATTGACCTCGGGCAAGCCATACACGGCCTCAGCAAGCAGATCCGGGCAGCTATGCTCCATGCCATACCAAGCTGTCCACACGGCAGGGTCCTTGAGACGAAAATCGGCCGCTAAGTCGATCACCCGCACGCCGGCCGCCAGAAGCTCTGGCACTTGCTTCATGGCAATACCATTGGGCGTAGCAAAAAACACCACATCACAGGTCGATAAGACTTTTGTTGATGGCTCGGTGAAGGCGATGTCGACATGACCACGCAGGTTAGGATAAAGCGCAGAGACAGCCTGACCGGCCTCACCACGCGACGTAATCGCCGTGAGCTCAACCTCAGGATGTAATGCCAGCAAACGCAGCAACTCAACACCGGTATAGCCCGTGCCACCTACAATTCCGACCTTAATCAACGGCTGATCCTCGCAAACTGGTACATAAAAAAATACTTACGTGCAGGAGTATCAGCAAAGCACGGCTGCAGGGCAAACGTTGATGGTGTTTTTTCTTGCCAACTAGCCTCACGCCGCCATTGTTGGCAGACTGCGGGGATAATCAGGAGACGCTCATGTTGTGGATTAAAGCCTTTCATATCATCGCGGTGGTGTGCTGGTTTGCCGGCCTGTTTTACTTGCCCAGGCTATTTGTGTACCACTGCGAAAGCCACGACGACATTAGTCACCAGCGCTTCGTCATCATGGCGCGGCGATTATATAACGGCATTATGATGCCCTCAATGATCGCTACAGTGGGCTTAGGGCTTTGGCTATTAGTGCTGACTTGGCCTGCCTACGGCCATCAAACGTGGCTGCACGCCAAGCTTGCATTAGTGCTGCTGCTGCTCATTTATCACTTTTACTGCAATCGATTGCGCGTGGCATTGGCCGAGCGGCGCAGCCAGCACAGCAGCCGTTATTTTCGTATTTTTAATGAGTTACCGGTGCTCGTGCTGGTCGCCATGGTGATCTTAGTGGTGGTGAAGCCGACATGATTCTGCCGAAAAAGATGCGTCCGGTGACTCTGTGCTTTTCCGGTCTTGATCCGTCGGGGGGCGCAGGCTTACAAGCCGACATTGAAGCAGTTGCCGGCCTTGGCGGACATGCCGCAGTGGTATGCACGGCGCTCACCGTACAAGACAGCCAACGCGTCTATGACTTCGCCTTAGTCGATACAGGCTTACTGATTGCCCAAGCTGAGGCGGTGCTCGCTGACCTGCCAGTGGCATCGGTGAAAATTGGCATGCTCGGCTCGCGCGCAGTGGTCGAGGCTATTTTTGCTTTGCTTGCGAAGCATCCGCACATCCCTGTGGTGCTCGATCCGGTACTGTCAGCCAATGCCGGCGGCAACTTAGCGCATGATGATTTACGCGAGGCATTGCTGAAGGTGCTGGCACGCACAGCAGTCATTACACCCAATACCTTGGAGCTACGCCGATTAGCTGCTTGCGATGATGATGCCGAGGCGATTCGTGTGCTGACGGCAGCTGGCGCTCCGGCGATTTGGGTGACCGGAGGCCACGAGGCTGGCAATCAGCTAATGAATCGACTGTATCTTAAAGGCGAGCTGGTGCTAGAGACCTCGCAAGCACGACTCGATGGCGAGTTTCACGGCTCCGGCTGCACATTAGCCGCAACGCTGGGCGCAGCTATCGCTCGAGGGCTTTCGGTCCATGAAGCAGTGCCATTGACTGAGGCATGTGTCCGGCAAGCCTTACTACATGCCGATAGACCTCGCGATACCGGCCAATTCATCCCGAATCGTTTGGCTTTTAGTAATCAGCGCGTTAAGCGGCTTCATGGGATATATGGCATTACCGATGCCAGCCTTGGCGACCAGCTACTCTCAACCGTGCGACTCGCCCTTATCGGTGGTGTGCGCGTGCTGCAATATCGCGACAAAAGCACGGATCACGCCAAGCGAATACACGAAGCCTCGGCGCTGGCTGAGCTATGCCGTGAATTCAGCGCCCTATTTATCGTCAATGATGACGCTGCCCTTGCCCAAGCAGCGATGGCCGACGGTGTGCATTTAGGCCAAGGCGATGGCCAAGTGGCGCATGCACGAGCCTTGCTTGGGCCTACCGCGATCATCGGTGTTACCTGCCACAATGATTTAACACTAGCCCGTGCAGCGGTTGCATCTGGCGCTGACTACATCGCCTTTGGCGCCATGTATACGTCACCAACCAAACCCCAAGCACAACTCTGCAGCCTCGCCACCCTGCGCGCCGCACGCGCCGAATTTTCCCTACCACTGGTAGCGATTGGCGGCATTAGCGTCGATACTATCGCGCCTATCCGCGACGCTGGCGCCGATGCCATTGCGCTCATTAGTGAGCTTTGGCGCGCCGACGACACCCTCGCGCACAGCCAACGCCTAACCCAGGAGATATACCTACGATGAGCAGCAATCGATCCGAAGCACTTTTTGCCGCTGCCTGCGAGCACATTCCTGGCGGCGTTAATTCACCCGTACGGGCTTTTCGTGGCGTGGGTGGCAACCCGATTTTTTTCTCGCGGGCACACGGCGCCTATTTATTCGATGCCGATGACAACTGCTATATCGACTACATCTGCTCGTGGGGACCAGCGATCTTGGGCCATGCTCACCCGGATGTCATTCGCGAAGTGCAAGAGGCCGCCACACTAGGCCTATCCTTTGGTGCACCCACCGAAGTTGAGATTGCCATGGCCGCCAGCGTGTGCGAGCTCATGCCATCGATGGACTTGGTGCGTATGGTCAGCTCTGGCACCGAAGCCACCATGAGCGCTATCCGTTTAGCGCGTGGCTTTACTGGCCGCGATGTCCTAGTGAAGTTTGAAGGCTGCTACCACGGTCACTCCGACTCGTTGCTGGTAAAGGCCGGTTCCGGCGCGCTGACCTTGGGCGTACCCAGTTCGGCTGGTGTACCCGCCAGCATCGCGCAGCACACCATCACCCTGCCTTATAACGACATCGATGCCGTGCATGAGTATTTCCGCGAGCATGGCGATAGCGTGGCCTGCATCATCGTTGAGCCGGTGGCAGGTAATATGAATTTAATTCCGCCCAAGCCTGGCTTTTTGCAAGGCCTGCGCGAAATCTGTAATCAATACAGCAGCGTGCTAATTTTTGACGAAGTCATGACTGGCTTTCGTGTCGCACTCGGTGGTGCACAAGCGCTGTATGGCGTTAAGCCCGACCTCACCACGCTCGGCAAAATTATCGGTGGCGGCATGCCCGTGGGCGCTTTTGGTGGCCGTCGCGACATCATGGAATGCATCGCGCCATTGGGTCCGGTTTATCAGGCTGGTACGCTGTCGGGCAATCCAATTGCCATGCGCGCCGGTTTAAAAACACTGGCACTGATCCGCCAACCCGGCTTCCATGAACAGCTGAGTGCACGTACTAAAGCGCTCTGCGAGGGCTTTGAAGCCGCAGGGCGTAAAGCCGGGGTGCCTATTAGCACCCATCATGTTGGCGGCATGTTCGGTCTTTTCTTTAGCGCGACACCGGCATGGTCGTTTGCTGAGACTACGCAAGGCGATACCGAACACTTCAAGCGCTTCTTTCACGCCATGCTGGCTGAGGGTGTGTACTTGGCGCCATCGGCTTTTGAGGCCGGCTTTGTCTCTAGCGCGCATACCGAAGCGGATATCAGCAACACCATCGCTGCCGCCGAACGCGCGCTAATAGCAACGCGCCGCTAAGCCATGAACAATCGCCAACGCTTAATGGTAGCCGTTGCGCTATCGGCGTTGGCGCACGTGCTGACCTTCACAGATGTTGAATGGGCATGGCCCTGGCAAGACGAAAGTGCCGATGAGGTATTGTCGAAGAAGCCCGCCGAAGCGCTCAAGCGCGTCACCCTCGCCTTAGCGCAGCCCAAACCGGTTAGCGAATGGCCAGTGGTGTATTTGCTCAAGCCCGAAGCCCCTGTGGTCGTTGCGCAAGCAAAGCCTAAACCAGCCGTCAAAACCATCGCCACGCCAAAACCTAGCAGCCCCGCTAAGCCTCCCATTAGCGAGAGCCTGCTAGATGAAATCGTCGCGCAAGCTCCCGCCCCAGAAGTCATCGAGCCAGCACCCAGCTTCCCCGTACAAGTCACCGCACTGCAGCGCGCCAGCTACTACGGCTTTCAGCTCAAACTCACGCAGCGATGGTTTATGGAAGGCTTTCGCTACTCCATCATCAACGATGCCAGCAAGTTCGGCTTTACCGCCACGCTCAGCAGTGAAGGCCAGGTCTCGCCAGAGGGTTTAAAGCCCGAGCACTACCGTCTACTGCTCAATAACTCATTGAAGCAATACGCCGACTTTGATCGCGATGCGGGTGTGGTGATTCATGGCAGAGTCGGACAGCGTGAAAGCGTGCCTATAACGCCTGATTTTCAAGATATGGCTAGCCTGCCCTACCACGTGGCGGTGAGTTATAGCGGCGAAAAAGAAAAGCGCCTTATGGTCACCACGGGCAGCTCAGTATACGAAATTGCGCTAAATATTATCTCGGAAGATCAACTCAAACTCCCCGGTGGCGTCCTCAGGACCATTCATTTGACTGGCTCGCGGGTGCGCTCTGATGGCACGCGCCAAGTTGGCTACGATATCTGGCTAGCACCCAGTCTACGCAACTTCCCAGTGAAATTTCGCGGCCCTGACAGCAAGGGCAACATCTTAGAAATGGCCGTGCTCACACTGATGTTCGATGGCAAAGCCGTGTTTGGCAAAGATGTGGTGTTTATCCCCATCACGCCAAATAACGCGCAACTACCGGAAGGGGTCTTGCCTGACATCATCGGCGATACGACAGCGGAGGCCGATCAGCTACCGGCCGAGGCTTCGCGCGCTGAGCCGCCAGCAAGCAACCTCGATAACGCCACCAGCGACTCAGCGGAATAAATCCAACACGCCATCAACCATCGAATCGATAAAGCCCGGGATACCGCCCGTAGCACAGGAGGTCATCTCTTGCGGACGCGATTTCGCAGCCACTGGAATACGCACGCCGCCACACTCAGCATTACTTAAGCGCCCAGTGGACTCATCCAGCCACTCCCACGCCACATCAGCGGGCATCTCTGGCGTGTGATAACTCGGCGTTAAACGCACCATCATATCGGTCCACACCGGCAAGGCACCGGTGCCACCCGATAAGCCCGTTGAGCCATTATCATCGCGACTTAACCACACCACGCCCAGCAGATCACCCGCCGATCCGGCAAACCAGCTATCGCGTAAATCATTGGTAGTACCGGTTTTACCGGCGATGATCATATCTGCCGGCAGGCGACGATAGACCGAGGCGGCCGTCCCCGAGCGAGCCACTTGCTCAAGGCCATAATGCAAGACATAGGTATCGGCGGGGTCGACTACTTGACGCCGTTCACCGGCGAAGCGCTGCAAGGTCTGACCATCGGAGTCGACCACTTCGCGAATGCTCTGAATCGGCGAACGCACGCCCGTGAGCAGGACTTGATACAGATGCAGCACATCCATGGGCGACTGATTCAGTGCACCGAGTAAGAGCGACGGATAGCTTTGCAGATCACCCTGAACACCGAGCTGACGCAGTGTATTGATAAACGCGGGCAAGCCCACCGTCATACCCAAACGCACCGCCGCTTGGTTGTAGGAGCTCGCTAGAGCCACACGCAATGGCACTGAGCCATGGCTTTGCTTATCGTAGTTTTGCGGCTCCCAGCGTTTACCCGAGTCACTAACAACTTCCACCGGCTCGTCACTAATTGGGGTCTGCCACGTGTATTGGCCGGTGCTTAAAGCCGTCAGATAAATCGCCGGTTTAAGCAATGAGCCGACTTGGCGCGAGGCATCGATGGCGCGGTTATAGCCGGTAAAAATACCGGTGCCGCCAATTAGCGCACGTAGCTCCCCGCTGCGCAGATCAGCAGCCAACACAGCGCCTTCAAGCTTATCCAGCTTCCGGCCTTGTTTGCGCAGGCGCGCCACTGTGGCATCGAGCGCCGCATCGGCAGCATTTTGCACGCGTGGATCGAGCGTGGTGTAAATACTCAAACCCTGACTGGTCAGATCATCGGGCTTATAGCTTTCGCGTAACTGCCGACGCACGACATCAAGAAAGTCAGGGTAAAGATTGCTCGATGCCGTGGGCTTGTCGATCACGCCCAGCGGCCTACTCATCGCCACATCGCGATCCGGCGCGCTGAGTTTCTCTTCACGATAAAGATTGTCGAGCACGATATTGCGACGCAGCGTAGCGCGCTCTGTGTTGCGACGCGGGTTGTAATACGACGGTCCTTTCACCATGCCCACCAGCAAGGCAACCTGTGGCAACGACAACTCAGATAAAGGCTGACCAAAATAATATTCAGCCGCCAAACCAAAGCCGTTAATCGAGCGCTTACCTTGCTGCCCCAAATTCACTTCATTGAGATAGGTCTCGAGGATTTCAGCCTTGCTGTAATGCGCCTCGAGCAGCAGAGCCATCAAGGCTTCGTTGACTTTACGGGTGAGCGAGCGCTCATCGCTGAGATAAAAGTTTTTCACCAGCTGCTGTGTCAGCGTACTGCCACCTTGGCGCACTTGGCCGCTGGTGGCGTTGACCCAAACCGCACGCATAATGCCGCGTAGCGAGATGCCAATATGCTGATAAAAGCGCTGATCTTCGGTAGCCAACAGCGCATCGACCAAATGTGGCGGCGCCTCTTTCAGCTGAATCAAAATGCGGTCTTCATTTTGGCTAGGATAAATACCGCCAATCACC
>JBDSQT010000150.1:0-12633 GCA_039929665.1 Paraperlucidibaca sp. | reverse complement strand
GCTGTCTGCTGACGCGCCACGCCAATAGCGCCAACGCAGTGTCCACATCAGCCAAATCGTTGACCAGAGACCATCGCGCTGCCAACGCCGGCCGGAGGTGGTAACGCGCTGGCGCAGACAGATGGGTTTGCTCAATACCCGCAAGCGACGGCTCAGCTCAATATCTTCCATCAACACTTGTTCCGGCACGCCGCCTGCCGCCGCGAGTGCGGCGCGTGTCATAAACAGCGCGTGGTCGCCGGTGGCGATACCGGTCAGCCGTGAGCGCCAATTCATCATGGCAGCGACCATGCCAAGGCCGGAAAGTGTGCCAGCGATTTGCACATCGAAACGGCCCCAGCACGCGCTGCCGGTAGCCAAGCTACGCTCAATCAGCGCAAGTGCATGGTCTGGCAAAATGGTGTCGGCGTGCAGCAGTAATAGGTTGTCGTGACTAGCAGCGCTGCTGCCTAGCGCGAGTTGATGGCCACGACCTTTGCGGCTGCTGAGGGTATGAAAGCCGGCCAGTGCCAAACGCTCAGGTGTACCGTCGTTGCTCTCGCCATCGACCACGATGATCTCTGCACCGAGACTGTGTAAATGCTCGAGCCTAGCGATAATCTCGTCGATGGCCGCGGCTTCATTGCGCACCGGCACGATGATCGACAGCCCAGCTATGTGGCCAGTAATAGCCATCAATCGCCGCCTCGCATCCAGCGGTGATAACGCGCAACCCAGCGCAACACCCCTTGTGGCGCATGCGCACGCTTCCACTCACCCGCCGCGTACTTATTCGCCTCAGCCCAGGTTGGATAGGTATGAATGGTGCCGAGTATCTTGTTGAGGCCTAAGCCATGCTTCATCGCCAAAACGTATTCGGCAAGTAAGTCGCCGGCGTGCTCGCCAACAATGGTGACACCCAAGATCGTATCTTTGCCCGGCACCGTGAGCACCTTTACAAAGCCGTACGCCGCGCTATCGGCAATGGCACGATCCAAATCATCGATACCGTAGCGGGTGACTTCTACGGCAATGCCTTGCTCCGCGGCCTCTTGTTCGTTGATGCCGACGCGAGCCACTTCGGGGTCAATAAACGTGGTCCACGGAATCACTCGGTAGTCGACCTTAAAGCGTTTAAAGCGCCCAAACAGCGCATTGACCGCGGCGTACCAGGCCTGATGCGCGGCGGTGTGAGTGAATTGGTAAGGCCCCGCGACATCGCCAGCGGCGTAGATATTCGGATAGAGCGTTTCCAAGTAATCATTGGTGGTGACGGTGCGCGCGGTCGGAATGCCCAGTGTGTCTAGACCATAGCCTTGCAGGCGTGGGGCACGACCAACGGCACAAATGATTTCATCAAAGGCAATATGCTGCTCATGGCCTTGATGCTCGACGACCAGCGCGTGGCCACTATCGCTACGCTCTACGCGCAAGGCTTTGTGTTGCGTGAGGACATTCACACCATCGTGAGTGAGGCTTTCCAGTGCATAGGTGGAGACGTCGGCATCTTCGCGAATTAGCAGGCGATCAGCCATTTCTATTTGCGTCACAGTAGCGCCTAGGCGAGCAAAGCTCTGCGCTAGCTCGCAGCCGATAGGCCCGCCACCGAGTACGACCAAGCGCTTGGGGATTTCATCGAGCTCAGCGAACTTTGCCCAGAGCGTATCGCTGGTCACGCAAACATCAGCCAAGCCCGGTAGCGGCGGCACGAATGGCGCTGCACCAGACGCAATGATGATGCTGCGCGTGGTCAGGCGCTCGCTCTGGCCATCAGGCTGTGTGATTTCGACGGTCCATGGGTCAATGAGCTGGGCATGGCCTTGGCGCACATCGACGCCTAAGTTGCTGTAACGCTCGATGCTATCGTGTGGCTCAACGGCTTTGATCACTGCATGCACACGCGCCATCACGGCACGGAAACTAAAGCGCGCCGTCTGTGATTCCAAACCATAGTCTTCGCCGTGGCGCATTTGCTTGGCGAGCTTGGCACTGCGAATCAGCGCCTTGCTCGGCACACAGCCATAGTTCAGGCAGTCGCCGCCCATCTTATGCGCTTCAATCAGCGTCACTTTGGCCTTCACGGCAGCGGCGATATAGGCGCTGACTAAGCCTGCGGCACCAGCACCGATGACGATGAGGTTGCGATCAAAGCGCTTTGGCTTCTGCCAGCGGGCGTAGACTTTGCGGCGTTGTAGCCAGCGCGTCATGGCTTTGGCAATCAGCGGAAACACCGCGAGTAGGGCAAATGAGATGAGCATGGTCGGCGAGACAATGCCTTTTAAAGAGTCGAGCTGAGCTAGCTGTGTGCCGGCATTTACATAGACCACGGTGCCGGCAAACATGCCGAGTTGGCTGACCCAGGCATAGGTCCAGACGCGAATGGGGGTTAGGCCCATCAGTAAGTTGACCAAGAAAAACGGGAAGACCGGTGCGAGTCGCAGTGTGAATAAATACAGAGCGCCATCGCGGGCGATGCCCTCATTGATGGGCTTGAGTCGGGCACTGAATTTTTCCTGCACGCTGTCACGGAATAAGTAACGCGATAGTAAAAATGCCAGTGTGGCGCCGAGCGTGGAGGCGAACGACACCAGCACCGTGCCCTGCACGACACCAAATAAGGCGCCGGCGGCAAGCGTCAGAATAGTTGCTCCCGGCAATGATAAAGCGGCGGCCACGACATAGATGACAAAAAAACTACCGGCAAAGATTAGTGGTTGCTCGCTTTGCCATTGCGTCCATTGTGCTTGGCCTTCGCGCAGCCCATCGAGGGTAAGGATGTGCAGTACGCCGGACTGCTGCAGCGCGATGATGGCCGCGATAATGACGGCGGCGATTAGCCATTTTTTCATGCAAATGTGCTCTAAATACTATGGGTGATAAAACCAGTACAGGCCTTTAGTGATGTCATTCGTGCAGCGCGCCGCCACAGCTGCTGCCTTGGCCGGCAGTGCAGCCATAGCAGTGATCAGCAATGTTGATGGGGTTGTTGGGGAAGTCGGTGTTGAGCAAATCCCGAAGATTGGGTGTGCCTGCACCAGGCAAGCGCAGCCCCAGTTGCTGGTTGAAGTCACAGTCGTAGAGCGAGCCTTCGTAATCCACACTGATGGTACTGCGGCACATGACTTCTTTAAGATTGCCCGCGGCGTAATTGGCTTTGAGCAGATCCATATAGTCGTGAAATTGGCCCTTGGAAATCAGTGTGCTGCCAAAGCGCTGAATGGGCATATTGGCGACGGTGAAAAGCTGATTAAAGACGATGCCAAAATGCGCCATCAGCTCACGTTTATAATCAGCTTCGAGGCGTTGTTGATTGGGCGGCAGGCTAGGGCCTTGCGGGTTGAATACCAGATTTAGCGTGAGATTTGAGCCCGCTTTTGCATAGCCCAGCGCATTGAGCTGCTGAAGACCTTTAATGCTCTTATCAAAGACGCCGTCGCCACGCTGCTTATCGACATTCTCCGCGCTATAGCAGGGCATGGAGGCCACGACCATGACGCCATGCTCTGCTAAGAATGCGGCGGTATCTTCATGGCCGGGCTCAAATAAAATGGTCAGATTGCAGCGATCAATGACTTGTACGCCCAAGGCATGCGCTGCGCGCACCACGTCACGAAAGCGTGGATGCATTTCTGGCGCGCCACCGGTTAAGTCGAGCTGCTTGATGTCATGGCGTTTGAGAATTTCGGGGATGAGCTCGATCATCTCGTCGCTCATCATTTCAGTGCGCGTCGGCCCCGCGTTGACGTGGCAGTGCAGACAGCGCTGATTGCATTTGTAGCCAAGATTGACTTGCAGCGTGTCGAGCGTGCCGCGGCGAATAGCCGGAAAGTCAGTGGCTTCGAGTAGCGGTAGCGTGGCTAGCATGTAGGCTCCGTCTTAAGTAAGTGCTGATGAGGGGGCGCAGCTTGCATGAGTGTAGTGCGCTTGTAGACCATAGACGCACGCTAGAGACTGTTCGTTACAGGTGCAATTGGGCAAGAAGCTATCAATTGCCTATAAAGCAGACAAACGGTAGCGCTCAACAAAGCGTGTATCGATAAATCGCTTCAGCCACCAGAGCCAGCGACCATTCAGCACTATCGGCCCCCAAGACAAAATCGCGTGCTCAGGGCCGGTGGCGAGTAAAAATAGCGACACCCGTTTGGGACGATAGGGCATCAGCTGCCAGCGCGTGGTGGCGCGGCGAGTTAGCGCTTGGCGAAGGTTTTTCGCAAGCACAGGGCCGGCCATCACCGCATGCACGCCAGCGCGGGTGATGGCAGGATGCGGTGCCGCACTGACATCGCCAATGGCGAATACGGTGGGGTGTGACTGGCTTTGCAGGGTGTCATTGACCGCGACAAAGCCCTGTGGGCTGCGGCGTAAATCACTGTGCTTAATCCACTCGGGCGCGCTGGCACCGGTAGCGACAATCACTAAGTCCGCTTCTAGTTCAGTGCGTGGGCCATTAGGCATTCCAGTCTGTAGATCAGCCGTTAAATGTAGCGTCACGCCGCGCGTGCTCAGCTGCGCCCGAGCGCTGTAAGCGCGAATGCCGCGCTGCTTAAGCCAGTACGCCGTAGTTTTTGCCACGCGGCGATGATGGCCGGGCATTAGCTCGGCGCCACTGATTAAACTCACCGTTGCGCCGCTGTGCGCATAGGCAAAAGCCAGCTCAACACCGCCTGCACCGCCACCGACGACGATGACCCTTTTCGCCGTGCGAGAAGTCAGTAGGCCATCCAGCGGGCGCACGGGTAATACCGCAACCTCCGTTGCGCCCGGCAGGTTGGCCGTGACGCTGCCGGTGTCTAGTGAAAGCCAGTCGTAGCGTAAGGTGTTGCCACTAGCCAATTGGCATTGCTGCTGCTCGGCATCGAGTGCTACTAGGCGGTCGATGATGACAGTGACGCCGGCGGCACGCGCATAGTCCGCCACGGCAATTTGGCATTGGCTCAAGCTCACATGACCGGCGAGATACGCAGGTAGTAAGCCCGAGTAAGTCAGCATGGGGTCGGGTGTGACTAGCGTTACTTGGGCTGGCAACGGGTGTTGGCGCATGGCCTCCAACACGGCCAAATGGCCATGGCCGCCGCCGATCAACACGAGGTGTTGTGTGGAGTTTATGGTCACGGGCAGGCATCTCATGGTTTGCAATAACGATGGGCGATGAGTTTAGTGTATGGCTTGACCTTAGCATGCTCAGCCGTGGTAAAAGTGCCACGCAACTTCATACTCAACAAAAGGTAGCGAGCAATGGCAAAGCCACGAATTGGCGTGATCGGTGGGAGCGGCTTGTATCAAATGGCGGCCATCACGGGGGTGCAAGAGCATGTCGTGGAGACGCCGTTTGGCATGCCATCCGATGTCATTGTCACCGGCGAGTTAGGTGGCGTACCGGTAGCTTTTTTAACGCGCCATGGCCGTGGCCATCGTTATCTGCCCAGCGAAGTACCGTACCGCGCCAACCTCTATGCACTGAAGTCATTAGGTGTGGAGTATGTCATTGCGGTGTCGGCGGTGGGCTCCTTGCAAGCGCATATGAAACCGCTGGATATGGTGTTGCCAAGCCAATTTATTGATCTCACTAAACAGCGTGCACAGAGCTTTTTTGGCCAAGGTGCGATTGCCCATGTGTCGCTGGCGGAGCCTGTGTGTCTAGTCTTGCAGTCGGTGCTGGCCGAGGCGGTGCGCGCGGTGAAGCCTGCCGATGTCGACCTGCATGTGGGTGCGACGTATGTATGCATCGAGGGGCCGCAGTTTTCCACGCAAGCCGAATCGCATTGGTATCGCTCCATGCCGGCCGACATTATTGGCATGACCAATATGCCCGAAGCTCGCTTAGCGCGTGAGGCGGAGATGGCCTATGCGACCTTGGCACTGGTAACGGACTTCGATTGCTGGCACCCCAAAGAGGCGCATGTCACTGCCAATATGGCGATCATGAATTTGATGCGCAACGCCGAGCAGGCGCAGGCAGTGGTGGCGAAAGCCATTGAGCTGTTGGCGGCGAGCTGGCCAGCATCGAATGCTCATACGGCGCTCGATGCTGGCCTGATTACTTCACCTGCCGATATGGCGCCCGAGGTACGCGAGCGCCTAGCAGCACTAATTGCGCGCCGGCTTTAAGTCGGCGGCCAGTGCATCAATGCGGCTATCGCGACCGCAGGAAAGACGGTAGTACTGGTAGCGCACAGGGTTGGTTTTGTAATAGTTCTGGTGGTAATTCTCGGCTGCATAAAACTTGCTGGCGGGGATTATCTTCGTGGCTATTTTACCTTTTACGCGTTGCTGAAAGCCCGCCAAGTTGCGCGTGGCAATAGCCATCTGCTCATCACCTTGCGGGAAGATAGCCGGCGCATACTGTGAGCCGCGGTCGCAAAACTGACCACCGCCATCGAGGTAGTTGTGATGCGACCAAAAGTAAGTCACCAGCGCGTCGTAGCTGACCACTGACGGGTCGTAAAACACTTCCACCGCCTCATAGTGCCCGCTACCACCGCCCGAGACTTGTGCATAGCTGGGATTATCGACATGCCCACCGATATAGCCCGAAACGACTTCCTTTACGCCGGTGAGTTTTTCATAGTCAGATTCGCTGCACCAAAAGCAGCCGCCGGCAAAAATGGCCGACGCCGTTGTGGTTTTTGCCGTGTTAGCTGTTTTTGCATCGGCGCTGACACTGACGGCAAATGCCATGCTGGCGGCGAAAGCCAACAGTGCCGCAACGACGCTAGTTTTTTTCCAAGAAATAGCCATGATTAACCTCGCAGCGCAGGCAGATCAGTGCCCTGATCAATAAATGCTAAGGCCAAGCCGTTATTGCAATAGCGCAAACCGGTAGGCGCGGGGCCATCCTCAAAAAGATGGCCTTGATGACCACCGCAACGGCTGCAGTGATATTCAATACGCTGCATAAACAAACTGCGGTCACTTTTCGTGTCGACGGCGTTGGTGATGACATCAAAGAAGCTTGGCCAGCCGGTACCGCTCTCGAATTTTTTCGCACTCTTAAACAGTGGTTGATAACACGCCGCACAAACGTAAGTGCCGGCCTTTTTATTCTCGTTTAAGGGGCTGGAGCCCGGGCGCTCAGTGTTTTCTTCATACAGCACTGCCCAGGCTTTAGCGCTGACTTTGTCGCGCCAAAAGCTCGCTGGCTTCGCCAGCTTACCTAGCGTTTTACTGTCATCGGTAAAGAATCCCGAGGCGTGTGCCAGTGGTTTAGACACCCATATGCCGGCGGTAACGACAGCTGTGCCCAAAAGAGTTTTTCTCAATGCATCGCGACGGTTCATATTCTGCTCCTGAAGCATACTTGTGTGGTGTCTGTGGCTTAGACACCTTGAGGGCAGTCAGCGTTACACTGTGGGCCTAATTTGAGAGGTTGCCAATGTCACACGCCGGGTCAAAAGCCGAGCCATCCGCAGACGTTTCAGTTGAGCAGGTCAACGCAACTAGCACCATGCCCGCCGCAGAAGGTGAGTTTAAGCTGGTCTCGCGTTACCAGCCGGCCGGTGATCAGCCCACGGCTATTGCCGGTTTGGTTGAGGGCCTGCACGACGGCTTAAGTCACCAGACTCTGCTGGGCGTCACGGGCTCCGGTAAGACTTTCACCATGGCCAATGTCATCGCGCAGATGCAGCGACCAGCCATCATCATGGCGCCCAATAAGACGCTAGCGGCCCAGCTCTACGGTGAGTTCAAGGAGTTTTTCCCGAATAACGCCGTTGAGTACTTCGTCAGTTATTACGATTACTACCAGCCTGAGGCTTATGTGCCGGCCTCCGATACCTTCATTGAGAAGGATGCGGCGATCAACGAACACATCGAGCAGATGCGTTTGTCGGCCACCCGCGCCTTACTGGAGCGTCGCGATGCCATTATCGTGGCGACTGTATCGGCGATTTATGGCTTAGGTGATCCCCAGTCCTATATGAAGATGCTGCTGCATATTGCGCGCGGCGATCGCATTGATCAGCGCGGCATTTTGCGTCGGCTTGCCGAGTTGCAATACACGCGTAATGACATTGAGTTTTATCGCGGCTGCTACCGTGTGCGTGGCGATGTTATTGATATTTATCCGGCTGAATCGGATGCACAGGCCGTTCGCGTGGAGTTGTTTGACGAAGAGGTGGAGTCGATTTATTGGTTCGACCCACTCACTGGCGAATCACGTCAGCGTGTGGCGCGCGTGACGATTTACCCGAAAACGCACTATGTGACACCGAAAGAGCGCATCCATGCCGCCATTGAGTCGATTCAAATTGAGTTGAAAGAGCGTATTGAATGGTTTCGTGGCAATGACAAGTTGCTTGAAGCGCAACGCATCGAGCAGCGCACCAAGTTTGATTTAGAGATGCTGCAGCAGCTCGGCTATTGCCAGGGTATCGAGAACTATTCGCGCTATTTATCCGGTCGCGAGCCGGGTTCGGCGCCACCGACCTTATTTGATTATGTGCCCGCTGAAGCGCTGCTGTTTATTGATGAGTCTCATGTTTCTATCCCGCAAATCGGTGGCATGTATAAAGGTGATCGTTCACGCAAAGATAACCTCGTGACCTACGGTTTTCGCATGCCCTCTGCGCTGGATAACCGACCTATGAGGTTTGAGGAGTTTGAGCGCATCTCACCGCAAACTATTTTTGTCTCCGCGACGCCCGGGCCTTATGAGGCAGAGAAAGCTGAAGCGGTGGTCGAACAATTGGTGCGGCCTACCGGTTTGGTTGATCCTGAAATAGAGATTCGCCCTGCTAGAACACAGGTCGATGACTTGCTCTCGCAAATTCATGCCCGCGTGGCGGTCAATGAGCGGGTCTTGGTAACCACACTGACTAAGCGCATGTCGGAAGACTTGAGCGAGTACCTCAATGAGCACGGTGTCAAAGTGCGCTATTTACACTCTGACATCGACACCATCGAGCGTGTTGAAATCATCCGAGACTTGCGCTTAGGCGTGTTTGATGTGCTGGTCGGCATCAACCTATTGCGTGAGGGCTTGGATATGCCAGAGGTATCGTTGGTGACTATTTTAGATGCCGACAAAGAGGGTTTTTTGCGCTCCGAGCGTGCCTTGATTCAGACCATCGGTCGTGCCGCTCGCCACATCAATGGTAAGGCGATTTTGTATGCCGATCGCATCACCGGATCGATGGAGCGCGCGATTGCGGAGACTGATCGTCGGCGTGAGAAACAGCAGGCATTTAACCTCGAGCATGGCATTACGCCGACAGGGGTGATGCGTCCTGTCAGCGATATTTTGGAGACCTATGCCGGTGCAGCAGCGGCAAATGGCGGTGGCCGCCGCGGTAAACGCGGTGCTGAGCGCCCCGGCAGCTTAGTTAATTTGCGCGATCCAAAGGCGATTGCCACTGAAATTACGCTGCTCGAGAAGGCCATGTTGGCGAGTGCGCGTAATTTGGAGTTTGAAGAGGCCGGGCGCACCCGCGATCAGATTGCGCGGCTACGATCACAGTTGCTAGTGGCAGGGTAAGCCAGTTTTGCCGTATTTTTAGGCGTTTATAGCGGGTAATGCATAAGTGTTGTGCACATGTCATTAGCTAAGCTGTGTATTTGCTAAGCAAACGATCACTAACTCGTTGAAATTCTGTGCAAACGATCTAAGTCATTGATTTTAAATAGTGATAAGTATTCGTCGAAAAAAGCGACAAACGGTCAGAGGCCGCTTGGTGTGGGGATTTAGCTGGTTATCCTCGTACTTGCCCACAAAGTTATCCACAGCAATTGGGGATAACCTGTGAGCCTGCTGTTTTGGTCGATAAGTCCTTGATTATTATTTTTTAGCGGCTGCTTTCGCCGTCGCTGGTAAGCCTGCTAGCGACCAGCGCGCGAGGTTGTTTTGCTTCAGCGAACCCAAATACAGCCAGCCATCATATTCGCGCACCGTGGTGATCGGTGCGTAGCTATCTGAGCTGCTGTTTTGTAGGTTGGCGACCACCTTGCCTTCAGTGTCGAGGCCAATAATCATGGCGCGATGGGCGATGGGTGCAGGCAGAATCTTCATCGCGCGGACAATCATTTTGCGCACATAAGGGTAGTCGGAGAAGGCATCGAGTAGCGGGTTGCGCGGTGTGTAAAGCGCCACCCAAAAGCGATCTTTGCCATTGAAGCTGAGGTTGTCCGGTAGGCCGGGTAAGTTGTCGATGAAGACATCGTGCTGGCCCGCTTTCTCGCCGCGTAAATACACACGGCTGATGCGGTAAGCGCCGGTTTCATTGACTAAGACATAGTCTTCACTGGGGCCGAGGGTGACGCCATTGGCAAACTCTAGGCCATCGAGTAGCACCGTAGTTTCACCATTGCTGAAGTCGTAGCGCAGCAAGCGGCCATCACCGCCGTGTTCCATGATTGCCGCACCATCTTCGCCATAACCCCAGCGGCTAGAGGCATCGCTGAAATAGGCGTAACGGCCGACGGCATCGATGGTGACGTCATCGACAAACTTAAACGCCACGCCACCTGCCTCTTTGCTGAGCTCACTGACGCTACCATCGCTGTTCAAGGCAATCAGACCACGAATAGCATCGGCAATAATCAAGCGGCCATCGGGATGGCGCGCGAGCCCAAGTGGGCGACCACCGGTGTTGCCTAAGACTTTTAAGCTATTGCCATCGAGGCTGGTGCGTACCACGCGACCATCGCTCAGGCCGGTGATGAGAAAGCCTTCGTCATCGCGAATAAGTGCTTCAGGGCCGCGCAGATTGAGATCACCTACGGCTTGGATGTCGCGCAGATTATTGTTGCTTTTAAAGACGCCAGACTTTTGTGAAGGTGCTTGCGGGGGCTGCCAGCTCACCGGCTCAACCGCGGTGGGTGCCAGTGTTAGCCAGCCGATAATGACGACTGGCACAGCCAGTAAAAAGGGGCGGGCAGTCATGAGGCTTCCTTGTATTGTCGTCGCGCTAGGTGACGACGGATTATTATTTTTAGATAAGCTACTACTGTGTAGTTTTTAGCTTACTTTGCTGACTAAGCGCAAGGGCAAATGTTGCATGAGAAAGCCCATCGCCGCCCATGGCCACGCCGGCACCGAGCAGCTGCCCGGTTCACGATTAATGGCTTTTACTAAGGCGCGTGCACCAACGTCGGCGCTGACTTCAAACGGCAGCTTGCCGGCGCCCGCGTTGAGCTCGGTGCGAATATAGCCCGGAAATACCGTGGTGACTTTGATCGGTGTGTCGAGCAATTCAGCGCGAATGCCCTCGCTTAAATGCGCGAGGCCGGCCTTGCTGGCGGCGTAGGTGGTCAGGTGTTTGGGTAGACCACGGCGCGCACTCATCGATGAGATAGTGACTAAATGCCCGGCATTTTGCTTTCTGAAAATACCGACAGCGGCTTCGCATTGCGCCAAGGCGGCAATAAAATTGGTCTCAGCGGTGGCGCGATTAATAGCGAAATGACCTTTACCAATGCGCCGACCTTCGCCGACACCGGCATTGATGATGATCCGGTCGAGCTGGCCAAACTCTTCAGCAAAGGCGTCAAACACCGCAAATACCTGATCGTAGTCATTGACATCTAAAGCGCGGATGCTGACCTTGACGCCATGGGCTTGAGTGAGCTCATCGCGCAGTGTGGCTAGGCGCTCAATGCGGCGCGCGCAGAGGGCTAAGTCACAGCCTTGAGCGGCAAATTCACGAGCCATGCCAGCGCCAATGCCTGAGCTTGCACCGGTGATTAAAATCGTTTTACGCATAAGTAAGATCCTAGATTTAGCGGTAGGTCAGTAGGTCGCGATGGCGACCAGTGAAGTGCCCATGTTCATTAAGGCTGATGAGTTGGCGAGCGCCACGGCCTTGACTGAGTTGCGATAGGCCGCCGTTGGCTAGCGTCCAGTTCACCTTCAGTGCGGCATGGTTGCTTAGCTCCAGCAAGGCTTGGCTGACGACGGAAATACAGCCGCCGGAGGTGAACACCCAGGCGCTATCGCCATCACCTAATTGTGCAAATGCTTGGTCAACAGCAGCATTACAGCGCGCTTGGAAGGCCTGCCAAGACTCGTCGTAATCGCTATCGTGCTGGCCATCGACCCAGCGTAGTAAGGCGCTACGAAACATCGCGGAAAAGTCTTTATGGGGATTTTCAAAACTCGCCAGCAACTTGGCAAAGTCGGCGCGATCGGCGTAGCGCGGCTCAAAGCGTTCGAGTACTTGCTCGTGATTAAACTCATTGAAGCCTGTTAAGCAGATCAGTTCAGTCTGTATATCGGCGGCCTTTAGGCAGGCTTCAGCAGTTTGACGATGCCGCAGCATGCCGCCAATAAAGACATGGGTGGGGGCTTCTTCGCGCTCGGCAAAGGCCTCGCCTAAACGAGTGCCTTGTTGGTAGCCAAGTGGCGAGAGTTGATCATAATTTGCCGCGCCAAACGAGGCTTGGCCATGGCGGATTAAGGTGAGTGCCGGCATCTTAGCGACCATCCGCGTTAATGACGTGGCGGCAGCGCTGCCAGATCGCCCAGTTGACTAACCAGAAGCTTTTGAACGCTGGGTTATCAGTTTGTTTGTGATAATAACGGTAGTAGATTTGCTGCAAAATAGCGGCAACACGAAACAGTCCAAAGACTTCGTAAAAGGCCCAATGCTCAATGTGGATGCCGGTCTTGGCTTGGTAGTACTCGACCACTTCGCGGCGCGTCAGCATGCCATCAAGATGAGT
>JBDSQT010000149.1:0-10238 GCA_039929665.1 Paraperlucidibaca sp. | reverse complement strand
ATTTGCATTACGAAGTGTTGCGAGATGGCAAGCGCATCAATCCCGCTAGCTTTATTCGTATCGCCAGTCGTTAGGCAGTAGCGGCTTCTAAGCCCAGATTCTGACCCCTAAAAACCAGCTTCGGCTGGTTTTTTTGCCTCTGTCATCGCCGACTTAAGCAGCAACTTTAGCGAAACGCTTTCGTGGCGCTATAAAGTCGGTAGAATGACGCGCTGATTTGCACATTCCCTGAGTGGTGACCATGTTTTCACGCCTAGTTCACGGCCTGTTCGGAACCAAAAACGAACGCGAACTCAAACGCATGCGCCAGATTGTTGCGCGCATCAATGCCTTAGAGACAGAAACCGACGCCCTAAGTGACGCCGAGCTGCAGGCCAAGACTGCCAGCTTCAAGCAACGCTTTGCGCAAGGTGAAAGCATCGATGCCTTGTTGCCCGAGGCCTTTGCTGTTTGCCGTACTGCCGCACAGCGCGTGCTGGGCATGCGCCATTACGATGTCCAGATGATCGGTGGCATCACGTTGCACGAAGGCCGTATCGCTGAGATGCGCACGGGTGAGGGCAAGACGCTCACCGCCACGCTGCCGGCCTATCTCAATGGCTTGACGGGTGCTGGTGTGCATGTGGTCACTGTCAACGACTACCTTGCCAGCCGTGATGCCGAATGGAACCGTCCATTATTTGAATTTTTGGGTCTGACCATTGGCGTGGTGCGCTCGCAGCAGCCACCAGACGAGAAGCGCGAGGCCTATCGTGCCGACGTAACTTACGGCACTAACAACGAGTTCGGCTTTGATTATCTGCGCGATAATATGGCGTTTCGCTTGGGCGACCGTTTCCAACGCGGCCATGCCTACGCACTGATCGATGAAGTTGACTCCATTCTCATCGATGAGGCCCGCACGCCATTGATTATTTCTGGCGCTAGCGAAGACTCATCGAAGCTGTATGCGCAGATTAATACGCTGATTCCATCACTGACGCGTCAGGCCGAAGAAACTGTCGTCGATGGCGGACATTATTGGTTTGATGAGAAATCACGCCAGGTTGAGCTGACCGAAGCAGGCCATGAGTTTGTTGAAGATCGCATGGTCGACATGGGCTTGCTTGGCGAGGGTGAGAGCCTGTATTCGCCTGCACATTTGAACTTACTACACCATGTGCATGCGGCCTTGCGCGGCCATGTTTTGTTCCAGCGCGATGTGCACTATTTGGTGACCAACGATGAAGTGGTCATTGTCGATGAGCATACCGGCCGTACGATGCCGGGGCGGCGTTGGTCCGATGGCCTGCATCAGGCTGTGGAAGCGAAAGAGGGTGTGAGCATCCAGTCTGAAAACCAGACCATGGCGACCACGACGTTCCAAAATCTTTTCCGCCTGTATCGCAAGCTCTCCGGCATGACCGGTACAGCCGACACCGAAGCCGCTGAGTTCCATCAAATCTATGGTCTAGATGTGGTGGTGATTCCCACGCATCGCCCCATGGTGCGTCAAGATTTGGAAGACCTGGTCTATTTAAGCCCAGACGAAAAGTTCAATGCGATTGTTGCTGACATTAAGGCGTACCGAGAGAAGGGTGCGCCGGTGTTGGTTGGTACAGCGACCATTGAAGCCAGTGAGCTGCTCTCGCATTTGCTCAATAAAGAAAATATTTCGCACCGTGTGTTGAACGCGAAGTTCCATGAGCACGAAGCCGAAATTATTGCCCAAGCGGGTCGCTCAGGCACGGTCACGATCGCTACCAACATGGCGGGTCGTGGTACCGATATTTTGCTCGGTGGTAGCTGGAAAGCCGAGGCAGATAAGCTCGGTGATGCCATCACGCCAGAGCAGCGCGAGGCATTAATCGCCGCGTGGGAAGCTGATCACGCGAAAGTCATCGCCGCCGGCGGTTTGCATATTGTCGGCTCCGAGCGTCATGAGTCGCGGCGTATCGATAACCAGTTGCGCGGCCGCTCGGGTCGTCAAGGCGACCCCGGTGTGACGCGCTTCTATCTGTCGCTTGAAGATGACCTGATGCGCATTTTCGCCAGCGATCGTGTCAAAGGCATGATGAAGTCGCTAGGCATGAAGCCGGGCGAGGCCATTGAGCATCCATGGGTGTCGAAGTCGATTGAGGGCGCACAACGCAAAGTTGAGGCGCGCAACTTCGACATTCGTAAAAACCTGCTGAAATACGACGATGTCGCCAATGAGCAGCGCCAAGCCATCTATCGCCAGCGCGACGACACACTCGGGGCCGCGGATATTAGCGAGAACGTCACACTGATTTTCAGCGATATTGTCGACAGCGTGATCAATCTCTATATCCCGCCACAAAGCTTAGATGAGCAGTGGGATATCTCTGGCCTTGAGCATGCTATTCAGGCCGATTTCAATCTCACCCTGCCGCTACAGCAATGGCTGGATGACGATAAAAAATTGCATGAAGTTGGCCTGCGTGAGCGCATTCGCGATGACGTGATGAATGCATGGCACGAGAAGCGCGAGCGCATGGGTGCGACCGTGGCTAATCAGCTTGAAAAGCAACTGATGCTGCAAATCATCGACCGTCATTGGAAAGACCATCTAGCGGCCATGGATTATCTGCGCAAGGGCATTCATTTGCGTGGCTATGCGCAGCGTAATCCTGAGCAAGAATACAAGCGCGAGGCCTTTGAGCTGTTTGAGCAACTGGTCAATGCGGTGAAGTTGGAACTGGTGCAAACCATTTCGCGCCTGCATGTGCCTACGGAGGACGAAGTGGCCGCCATGGAAGCGCAGCGTGCCGCTGAGGCGCAGTCGATGTCTATGCAATATGTACACGGCGATGCGCGTGCCGACATGCCTGCGGATGACTTTGCCGATGATAGCTTTTCGCCCGAGCAGGCAGAGCAGGCTATTGCCGCCACTGCTCAACGCCCCACTGAAGTGCCCGTGCAGCCGTTTGTGCGCGAAGGCGATAAAGTCGGTCGAAATGATCCATGCCCGTGTGGCTCGGGCCGTAAATTCAAGCAGTGTCACGGACAATTAGCGTAAGCATGCTGGCGCGTGAGCGCTGAAGGAGTCGGTCATGGCGGTGGGTGATGTGTCGATGCCGGTAATGCATCCGGTGGCGGGTGTGACGATTGGCTTTGCCGAAGCGGGCATCCGCTATAAAAATCGCCGCGACTTGGTGGTGTTTGAGTTGGCGGCGGGCACTCATTGCGCTGGTGTGTTTACCACCAATGCCTTTTGCGCCGCGCCCGTACGTGTGGCGCAGCGCCATTTGGCCGCGGGCTCCCCGCGCTACTTGGTGATCAACACGGGCAATGCCAACGCCGGCACCGGTGCGCCAGGCATGCTTGCCGCTGAGCTGAGCTGTGAGAGCCTGGCTAAGCTCGTGGGTGTTGAGCCCCATGAAGTGCTGCCATTTTCGACCGGTGTAATTGGCGAGCTACTGCCGGTGGCGCGCCTGCAAGCTGGCTTACCGCAAGCCATTGCCTCATTGGCGGCAGACCAATGGGCGCAAGCCGCAGCGGGCATCATGACCACCGACACCTTGCCGAAAGGCGCTAGCGAGCAGTTTAGCGTTGACGGTGTGACCTACACGGTGACCGGCATCTCCAAAGGTGCAGGCATGATTCGCCCCAATATGGCGACGATGTTGGGTTATGTCGCTACCGATATGGCGATGGCGCCTGAGCTATTGCAGGCCTTAGTGCGTGAGCTTGCCGATACCTCGTTTAACCGCATCACCATCGATGGCGATACTTCAACGAACGATGCCTGCTTGCTGATCGCTACTGGCCAGGCTGGCAACACGCTGGTGAGCGCGCGCACTGACCCGCTGTTTGTTGCGGCCTTGCCGGTGTTGCAGCGCGTATTTCTGCGCTTGGCGCAGCTCATCGTGCGTGATGGCGAGGGTGCGACGAAGTTTATGACAGTGCGTGTTGAGGGCGGCGCGAACACGGACGAGTGTTGTGATGTGGCCTATGCGGTGGCGCATTCACCATTGATCAAGACCGCATTTTTTGCCTCCGACCCGAACTGGGGCCGCATCTTGGCAGCAATTGGTCGTGCCGGTGTGCCCGCGTTAGATGTGAGTATTTTGCGTGTCTGGCTCGATGATGTGTTGCTCTGCGAGCATGGCGGTGCCGCCGCGTCGTATACCGAAGCCGAGGGCTCGCGCGTGATGGCGCAGCCTGAAATTACCATTCGCATCGACCTCGCGCGCGGCCATGCTTGTGACACCGTGTGGACCTGCGACCTGTCTTACGATTACGTAAAAATCAACGCCGATTACCGATCTTAAGATGCGCGTAGTCGTGGCGGTATGCTGCAACGAGCACGGCGAGGTCTTGCTAGCTCAGCGTGCCGCCATCGCACATCTTGGCGGCACTTGGGAGTTCCCCGGCGGCAAGGTAGAAGCGGGCGAGTCTGATGACGCCGCGCTCGCGCGTGAGTTGCGTGAGGAGTTAGGGCTTGAGATTGACAGCTTCCCCTTCGCTATATGTTCACCGCTGCTGACACGACAGTTTGATTACCCCGATCGCTCCGTTGTTATCCAAGCCTATTTTCTGCGTTTGAGTGCTGCACAGTGTGCGCTAGTGCATGGCCGCGAAGGTCAGTTGCTGCGTTGGGTGCAGCCGGAAGCCATGAGTTCACTAGCAACGCCAGCGGCCAATGCACCGTTGATTGCGGCCTTACGATGGCCGGCCTGTTGGCATATCAGCGCAGATTTTGATGCATCGAGACCCAACTCTGCTGAGCAAGCCGTGCTCGATTGGGTGACTGAGCGCTGTCGCCTAAAGAGCACTGCTGAGCTTGCCCATGGCGCGGACTATCTTGCGCCTAAGCATGGCCTCGTGTTGCGCCTGCCGCAATGGTCATTGGCGGCATATAGCGCGCTAGCCAAACGAGTGCTGGCCTTAACTGAAGCTGCGGGCATGCCCTTGCTATTGCATGGTGATGTGCGCGTCTGTGACGAAGTCGCTGCCTTTGGCTTTCACGCCAGTAGCAAACAAGCGGCGCAATGGCAGCAGCAAGGCCTGCGTAAAGCCGATGTGTTACCCGTGAGCTTTTGTCTTGCCATCGCGGCTCATAGCGCTGATGAGTTAGCGCTGGCTGAAGCCGTCGCTGCCGATTGGGCATGGCTATCGCCGGTGTTGCCAACGACGTCGCATCCGCAAGCTAGTGGTTTGGGTTGGTCCGCATGGGCGGCGTTGGTGCAAAAAACCAAGCTGCCGGTGTATGCGCTGGGAGGCCTAGAGGCCACTATGGTGAGTCAGGCACGGGCGCATGGTGGTATCGGCGTGGCGGGTATTAGCGGGTTTTAGTGTGTGGCTGCAGACTAAGCGATAGCGCCTAGCCTGGTGTGTCGCGCTCATGTTAGGGCCGTTAATTACTCGTTTTCGTCAAACTCATCGGGTAGGGTTTGCGCGGGAATGGCGTAGCGTTCGCTAGCCCAAGCACCTAAATCAATTAAGCGGCAGCGCTCGCTGCAAAATGGCCGACATGTCGATGCCGCCTCCCAGCGCACTAAGCGTTTGCAGCCGGGGCAGTTGAGCACGGGCACGCCGTCGTCATTGGGGAGTTTTACGCTGTCGTTCATGGTTGCCACGCGAGATAAGTTGTGTGAAGCGCATCGATGCGCTGGTGAAGTTCCGCCAGTGAGCCTTCATTGCTGATGGTGTCATCGGCAGCGGCTAAGCGCTGTTGGCGTGACCATTGGGCCGCCATGATGGCGCGAATCTGCGCCTCGCTGACTCCATCGCGGTGGCTGGCGCGCGCCAGCTGTGTGGCCTCAGATACATCAATGAGTAGGGTGCGTTGAGTCAGCGCGGCTTGGCCAGACTCCCAGAGTAAGGGTGAGGCTAAGATGGCATAGGCAGATTGCGCCGCGGTGCATTGGTCTTGCAGGCGCTGGCGAATGGCTGGGTGCGTTATAGCCTCGAGTGCTTGGCGCTGATCAGGCTCGGCAAAGACAATTTCACGCAGCGCTGCACGGTTAAGTGCACCATCGGCTAATAAAATCTGTTCGCCAAAATGTGCAGCAATGGCCGCGAGAGCAGGCTCGCCGGGCTGGACAATTTCGCGTGCCACCACATCGGCGTCGACGACATCTATGCCCAATGTGTGAAAGTAGTCGGTGGCAGCGGTTTTTCCCGAACCGATACCGCCACTAACACCTAAAATCCAAGCGGCCATAGCGTCTGTGACTGGGTTGCAAATGAGTTGGCAAGGGTAGCGACTAGAGGCTGCCAAAACAACAGCGCGCCGGCAATAGCCAAGGCTGGGCCAAAGGCAAAGGCGCCATGCTCACCTTTGCGCCAACGCCACCAGAGTGCAAACACCAAGCCGATGAGCGACGCCATCAGTAAGAGATTTGGCAGCACCCAAGGGCCAAGCCATGCTCCTAGGGCGGCGAGCAGTTTGGTGTCGCCACCGCCAAGGCCATCGCGGCCGGTGAAGAGCTTGAAGCCAGCGGCTAGGCCCCAAAACACGCCATAACTTAAGGCACTGGCGGTGACCGACTCGTGTAGCGAAATCGCCATCGGGTTGATACCTAATGCGGTTGCCAACAGGCCCAGCCAGAGCAGCAGCAGCGTGAGCCGGTCAGGCAGCCATTGGCTATCGAAATCAATGAGTGCGGCGACTAGCAGCAGTGTGCTGAATACGGCGGCTGCAACAGCGCTGAGTTGCCAGCCCAAACTCAACACGCAAGCCAACGCGATGGCTGCAACAGCGAGCTCGACTAAAGGGTAGCGTAGCCCAATACGGGCGTGGCAATGATGGCAGCGGCCTTTCAGCAATAGCCAGCTGATGACTGGCCACAGATCGCGCCAGCGTAGGGTCGTGTGGCAGTGCGGGCAATGTGAGCGCGGATGGCTGAGGTCAAAGCGTGTGGCTTTAGTGCCAGCGTCCTGGCCTGTAATGGTTTCAGCTAAGGGGTTAGGCAGGTCATGCGCTTCAAGATAGGCGGCGACATCGGCGCGATATTCTGCGTCCATTTGCTTTGGCGTGCGATGAATCACGACATTGCAAAAGCTGCCAATGATGAGACCGAAAATGACCACCAGCAAGAGCATTAAATCACCTGACCCAGTTGAAATAGTGGAAGGTAGAGCGAGAGCACTAGCGTGCCGACGATGACGCCTAAAAACGCCATGAGCAAGGGTTCAACGAGCTTCACTGACTGCTCGCAACGATGCTCCAGCTCGGCCTCAAACTGTCCTGCTAATGTCTCTAGCATGGTCGCGAGCATACCCGATTCTTCGCCAATGGCGACCATCTGCCAACTCAATGCAGGGTAGTATGACTGCTGTTTAAGTGCCTCAGATAGGCGCTGGCCATGGCATACGGCCTCGCGCAGGGGTGTTTGTGCGCTGGCTAATGGTGATTGGCCGATGAGGCTGGCGGTACAGTCGAGCGCGGCGACAAACGATAGGCCCGCGCCTAAGGTTTCGCAGAGGCCACGATGCCATTGCCCAAGAGCGTGTGCGCGGGTGAGTGGGCCGGCAAAGGGCAGATGCCAAAGCAGCCGATAGAGTGCGGCGCGCACGGCGGCATAGCGCTGCCAGAGCCACGCTATGGCGAGGCAGTGCGCCATTGCCGCTGCGAGTAGATAGAGGCCGTAGGCGCCTACCCAGTGGCTCAGTGCCATAACGCGTTGGGTCAGCCAGGGCAGTTCAGCATCGAAGCTGGCGTAGAGCTCGACAAAGCTGGGCACCACTTGCGTGAGCAAGTAGGCGCTGACAAGCAAAGCTCCGGCGAGCACCACTAAGGGGTAGCGAATGGCACGCTGCACTTCTTGGTGAAGGTTTTGTCGGCGTTGCTGCGCATGGACTAAGCGGCTGAGTTGCTCATTGAGACGGCCTGTTTGTTCGGCCATGCTCAGTAGGGCGGTATCGGCCTCAGAAAACACCTGCTGTTGGCCTAGGCTATGCGACAGACTTTGGCCCTGCTCGATGCCATTGAGTACCGGTTGCCACCAGCGTTGTTGGGCGCTGGGTTGTTGGAGTTGCAGTAGACCCAGCGCGGGATGCAGAGCAATGCCCGAGCGTAGCAGTATGGCCAGTTGGGCCAGCCATTGTCGCCGAGCGGTCGCTGTTGGCGCTTGCGGCTGCTCGCGCCATTGCCGCAGCAAGGCTTTTAGTGATGGCATGTTTCACGCCCGAGCACGCGCTCAACCTCGCCGGCCTCCGTTAGGCCTAGCGCGATACACTCTGCGGCATGCTCACGCATGGAGCGCCATTGTTGCGTAGCGAGCAACGCGCTCAAGGCCTGTTGATCGGCACCGCTGGCCCACGCGTTAACCACTTCGGGCGTTAGTGCCAGTGCCTCATACAAGCCTAGTCGGCCTTGGTAGCCATCAATACAGTGCGTGCAGCCAAAACGGCTGAGTGGCGCACAGCTGACGCAGCGCCGACGCACCAAGCGTTGCGAAATCACTAAGCGCAAGCTGCTACTCACTAAGTAGTCCGGCACACCCAGGTGCCGTAGTCGCGTCAGGCTTTCTAGCGCGCTGCCGGTGTGCAGCGTAGACAGCACGAGATGGCCAGTCTCGGCGGCTTGCATGGCCATATCGGCGGTGGCTTTATCGCGTATTTCGCCAACCATAATAACGTCAGGATCGTGGCGTAATAGTGCGCGCAATATCTCCGCAAAGCCTAGACCGATGCGTGGCGTAATGGCTGTTTGATTAATGCCGGCCATTGTATGTTCGATGGGGTCTTCGACCGTGGCGATATGACGTTCGCGCGAATTCAGCGCCTGTAAGCACGCATAAAGTGTGGTGGTTTTTCCGGAGCCAGTAGGGCCGGTGATTAAAATCAGGCCATCAGGGCAGTGCAAGGCGTGGTCTAGGCTGTTACCTATATTGGACGGTAGGCTCAGCTCAGCAACCGTGCGTAAAGCGCCGCCTTCACAGAGCCGTAAACAGAGTTTTTCACCATGCAAGGTGGGCAGGCTGGCGACCCGTAAACTGCCAATGTCGGGCAGGCTAAGTCGACCATCTTGCGGTAACCGCCGTTCGGCCAAGTCGAGACTGGCCAAGACCTTGATACGCGATATCAGCCGTCCTTGCCATTGCGCAGGAATATGCTGCCAATCATGTAGTAGGCCGTGAATGCGCAAGCGTAACTGCGCGCCGTCAGCCATGGCATCGATGTGTAAGTCGGATGCGCCTAGGCTAACCGCTTGCCTTAATAAGGTACTCAGCCACGGCACCACATCGTCGTCTTGGCGAGGCAGGGCAATGGCTGGGTGCTGGTTCATGACGATGCCTTAGACGCCAGTACGTTTGCGGGTGCAGGCAGCACCTGCGGCATTGGCTGTATTGGCTAATGTCCAGTCCAGCATATCGACGGTGAGCGTGCCGGTCAGTGTGACGATGCAATCGCCGGCTTTGGCATTGCCAGTAACGGTTGCGACTAGCGTGTCATTGCCTGTGTTAGTCAGAGTAAGTGCGCCGGTACTATGTTGTGGGGTGGGCAGTGAGGCTAGGCCAATTTTGGCTGCCGTGTTGCAGGCAGTTGCCTGCCCACCTTCTTGCTGCAAGCATTCGGCCACGGCGAGTTTGAAGGGTTCGACTTGCGTAAGATTTACCGACCAGCGTGCCCGCGTTAAGTAGTCTTGATATTGCGGCACCGCCACGGCCGACAATACCGCCACGATAGCCACGACGATCATCAGTTCAATCAAGCTAAAACCATGTGTTGAAATACGCATAAGGTGGCCTCCCTGCCATGCGCCCGGAGTGGGCATGTCCTGTGCGTTAAAAGCGTAGACAGTGCAGGAGGCGTTCGCTAGGGCGAGGGCGGTATTAATTTTAGGCGGTGGGTGGTAGCGCGTGGCCGATGCTTGTCAGCCCCGCGTAGCCTCGCTAGAATCGCTGCCTCCCCCCCAATGCCGGTGTAGCTCAGTTGGTAGAGCAGCGCATTCGTAATGCGAAGGTCGTAGGTTCGACTCCTATCTCCGGCACCATATTTCTAATTCAAAAACAGTATCTTAGCTAAAGCAGTGTGAAGCATTGAAGTGCAGTAAAAAGCACTAATTTGCGATGCAATTGTGGCAAAATTGTGGCAAGAATAAGCCTTGAGATCGTTGTTTGGAAAGGCTTTCAGGTCGATGCCGTAGTAACAAAACGGCGTGATCCTCATGCAGCATTGAAAGTACTCAAGCGCTTAATGAAGCAGCATGGGCAGCCTAGGGAAGATGTTGCGCTCATATGGCGCTGCACTGAAGAAGCTGGGCATCGTAAAGCTGCAAAATACGG
>JBDSQT010000148.1:0-2786 GCA_039929665.1 Paraperlucidibaca sp. | reverse complement strand
CGAATATTGCCGGCACGCACGGCCAGCGTGTCAAACCTCGGGGTGGAATGATCGTTGGACATGCGTGCCTCCTAAAGTCTGTTATTCGCCGTTGGATAGATCGACGATGTTTGGTCCTTGCTGCACGGGACGCTTTGCACTGTCATTGCGTGAGGCTTGTAGCGCGTCTAAATACGCCTCGTCGATGTCGCCGGTGACATAATGGCCATCAAACACAGAGCAATCAAAGCGCTCAATATCAGGGTTACCTTCACGCGCCGCAGCCACCAAGTCTTCCAGCTTTTGATAAATCAGCGCATCTGCACCGATCAGCTCACACACTTCTTGCTCCGTGCGGCCATAGGCGATCAGCTCGGTACGTGCAGGCATGTCGATGCCATAGACATTTGGAAACTTTACCGCTGGTGCAGCCGAGGCGAAATAGACATTTTTTGCGCCAGCATCACGGGCCATCTGGATGATTTCACGGCACGTCGTACCACGCACAATGGAGTCGTCGACTAGCAATACGTTCTTACCCATAAACTCAAGCCCAATGGGATTAAGCTTTTGTCGTACGGATTTTTTACGCTGCCCCTGGCCTGGCATGATGAAGGTGCGGCCAATGTAGCGATTTTTCATGAAGCCCTCGCGGTACTTCACATTTAAGTGATTCGCCAACTCTAAAGCCGCTGTGCGGCTGGTGTCAGGAATCGGAATCACCACATCGATTTCTAGGTCAGGATGCTCTTCGCGAATGGTGTTGGCCAAGGTCTCGCCCATGCGCAGACGGGCTTTATAAACCGAAATATTGTCGATAATGGAATCCGGGCGCGCGAAATACACATGCTCAAAAATACACGGCGAAAATACTGGATTTTCCGCGCACTGGCGTGTGTGCATATTGCCTTCGGTATCGATAAAAATCGCCTCGCCTGGCAGCAAGTCACGCACCACGCGAAAACCTACTGAGGTAATGGCGACCGACTCCGAAGCAATGATGTATTCCTTGCCCGCTGGCGTGTCACGTTCACCAAAAATAATCGGACGAATGCCGAAAGGGTCGCGAAAACCAATAATGCCATAGCCACTGATCATCGCAACAACCGCATATGCGCCTTTACAGCGGACATGCACACCACTCACTGCGGCAAAAATATCATCCGTGTTGGGCACTATTTTGCCGCGAATTTGCAGCTCATGAGCGAGCACATTGAGCAGCACTTCCGAGTCAGAGTCGGTGTTGACATGACGCAGATCAGAGCGATAAATATCTTTTGCCAAGGCTGCTGAGTTAGTCAGATTGCCGTTGTGCGCGAGCGTAATGCCATACGGTGAATTGACATAAAACGGCTGCGCCTCAGCCGAGCTAGACGATCCTGCTGTCGGGTAGCGGACATGGCCGATGCCATAGTTGCCGACCAAGCGCAGCATGTGGCGGGTATGAAATACGTCGCGCACCATGCCGTTGTCTTTGCGTAGAAATAAGCGATGGTCATCGCTAGTGACGATACCAGCCGCGTCTTGACCGCGATGCTGCAACACCGTGAGCGCGTCATAAAGTGCCTGGTTAACCGGGGCTTTGCCGGCAATGGCAACGATTCCGCACATGATGACCTCTCGAGCTTAGTGGCTAGCAGACTCGCTAGTTTTTGGGGAACGAACAATGGCAATCGCCTGATCTTTCAGGTGACGTGCAACGGATTCATATTTCAAAATAGCTCGCGGCAACTGCGCCTCGCGAAACCATGCATCATTTTTGATAAACGGAGCCGCCAGCATGAGCGCAACGAGGCAAATAACAAAGCCTCGGGCGACGCCAAAAACACCGCCTAAGAATCGATCAATAAGGCTTAAGCCACCAGCGTGCAGCATCAGACTGATGGCATGGCCACCCAGACTGCAGACCACTAAAGTGCCTAAAAATAAGCTGCCATAGGACATCACGAGGCGTATTGATGGCGTGCCGACCCATTGCGCCAACCATGCGGCCATGGGCTCGTTGTAGCTGCGCGCGAGATATATGGCGAGAACCCAGCCGGTGAGCGCGATGGCCTCACGCACCAGCCCACGCCAAAAGCCAAAAATCAGCGACAGCGCGAGCACAATCAAAATGACGATATCTGCCGGGTGCATAGGGCTCAGAGTCAATGGCGGGAGGCTAAGGCCAGATGGCGCGCATCATATCAACTGCGACTTGCGCCGTCATGGACTTAGGGGCGATATGGCACAATAAAGCCATTGAGTTTTAGTTCAGCATCGGCGCTTAAGCGCTGCTTTAAAGATTCAGCAATGCCGCGATCTAACTCTGGGCCAACACTGACCTTGAAGACGCTACCTTGCTGTGCTGCCGAGGCGCGAAAGCCACGCTTTCGTAAACGTGAGACGAGATCATCCGCGCTGGCTTTACTGCTGACGCTGGCTACTTGCACCACCCAAGCGCCGGGCAGGCCTTGGCTATCAGGCTTCGCATCAGTGGTAGCGGCTGGCTTAGGTTCGTACTGCACTGCCGGCTTAGCAATAGGCTTTGCGGCGGCCACAGGCTGGGCTTTAACTGTTGACGCGACTGCCACTTTTTCTGCCACTTTTACAGGCATTTTTTCTGTAGGTTTTTCTACCACCGGCTTAACCGGCACAGGCACAGCGACAGTTTTTTCAGTGGCAGCGCCTGTTGGCGTATTCTCTGCTAAGCGAAAGCGCTCAGGCACATCCTCGGTAGTTTCGGGTGCCGACTGCGTGGTGGGCTGCATCGGATAAAATGTCGGCTCGCCATGACTATCGGCAATATTTTTTTCCAGCTCCGCCGC
>JBDSQT010000147.1:0-3134 GCA_039929665.1 Paraperlucidibaca sp. | reverse complement strand
CACGCGTTTGGCTAAGCAGCTGCCGTCGGGATTGCGTTCAATCTCGCCGCCTTCGCCTTTAATCACACAGCTATTGGCATAGCCCAACAGAAGGGCGGCGCGTTGGTGTGACTCGCGGTAGGCCGGATGAAAAATCGCCTGCATGACCGCGGGTGCTTGCGTGGGGTTAAGCAGTCGCGTCAGTGTATGCACTGGCGAGCGCAGGCCGAGCAGCCCGCGGAGCTGAATCATGTCGTCGAGCACGGGGGTGAGTACGCGCAACGGCAGATAGGCGAAGTTACTTTGCTCGACGGCGGCGTTGGCTTCTGGCCAGCTCTGGCAAACCGTTAAATCTAAACTCGGCAGTACCGCTTCGGTGTATAGCCGATTGCTGGTGTGGCCACTGGCACCGTGCATAAAAATGCGCACACCATGCTGGCAGAGTAATTTCACCGCGAGCAAAAACCACGGGTAATGTTTGCGCTTGCCGGCATACGATGACCAGTCCAAATCGACCTGCAAGGCCGGCAGTCCAGCGCTCTGCAGTGCCGCATCACGCGTGTGCTCAATGGCATCTTTGGCAGCCATGACAAAGCCGGCAAGTTCTTCGGGGCTTTCTTCTTTTACGCGCAACAACATCAGAAACGCGCCGACTTGCACCGGCTCAACAGCGCCGGCGAGTATCATCGCCATGGCATCGCGGGCTTCCTCAAGCGACAGCGAGCGACTGGAGGTTTTGCCTTTACCCAAAATACGTACGTACTGGGCAAAGGGGTGTTCGACGGTTAAGTATTGATTACGCATAATTAAAAACAGTTCGGTGGTTTGGGCAGGCCGGCGCAGATCGCGACCCAGCGCATGGGGGTGTCGGGAAAGAGCTGCATGAGCGCAATACTATTGCCCACATGCGGCGCTTCTTGGCTTAAAAATTTGACAAAAACACGCGTGCTGGGCATGCGCTCAAAGCGGTGATAAAAGTCGCGCGCGGCGCTTAGCACGGTGACATGGTCGGGGCTTAATGCAGGGCTCGAGTGAGCTTTGACTTTGAAGCATGGTAAACAGCTGGCAATGGCTTGCGCGAGCTCTGGCGTCCAGTCGCTAGGCTGACGCAAAAAGCCCTCGAGGTCGAACTGCTCAGGTGTGGCTAAGCGCTTATCGAGCGCGCTGACATCCCAAAACAGACTCATGACCAACTCAGGCTGCGCGGATGTTGCGCCAGTAGAGCGACCCACTCGCTGTGGCTTAAGCGGGCAATAGCGCTTGGCCATTGCCTGCTGAGGCCACGGCTGCGCACAGCGTCATCGAGCGCAAAACAAGGTGTAGGCAGTGTCGCACTTAACGCCGCGACCACGCAGGGGCCGGCCAATAGCAAGGCGTCACCGTCAGACCAGCTCCGCGCGAGCGCCTCAGGCAGCTCGCTGGCAAACACGATATGTAAGGTGCTCATAGGCGAATAACCTGATCGTGAGCAGCAATTAGGCTGGCGATAGCATTTGCGGCGAGCCATTGCACTGTGACGCTACTCGCGCTGAGGTCAAGCTGCAGGCGCTCGGCATCGTGTTGATCGGCGTAAATGGCATCAACATCAAATAAGGGTAGCGCATCGAGTTGCGCGCCGAGGCTACGACGGTCTAGTCGAGCGGCGTCTTGTTCTGGCAGTAATTGTAGTAGGCCATGACCTTGAAATAGCAGGCTCACTTGCGCGCCAAAACTGGCGGCAACCAAGAGCGCATCGAGCAAGGTTTGTGCGCGCTGGCTGGCGTAAGGGTCACTGGCGGCGATATATAAAATACGCATTAGGCCGCCCCAGGAAAGGTCACAAGATGCTGGCTTTGCAGCTGCGCTTCGGCGAGCTGGCCTAAGCCGCTCACCACAAAACCATCAGCAACGCTGCTGTGTGGCTGCTCCCAGCTTTTCGCATTGGCGTCATCGAGTACGCCATAGTGCAACGCCGCGGAGACACAGAGCACGAGCTCAATATCAGTCGTTTTCTGCAGGTCTTGCCAGCGTTGGCAGAGGCTGGGAAAGTCGCGCGCTGGAGTGCTTAAGGCTTGGCCGTGGAGCACGCCGGCATCGGCAAAAAATACGCGCACGATGTCATGGCCGGCCACTAAGGCGGCCTCGGCAAATCGCCAGGCATGGTGGGCGGTTTCGCTGTCGGGAGCGGCAGTAATGAGTAAACTCAGGCGCATAACGATCACATCGCATCATCAAGCAGGTGCATAGCATACCCGATTGCACGCGCAGTCGCGGCGTGTTGCTTTAGAATGCGCGCTGCTGACTATAAAAGCGCGGCAAGCGCTTTAGATAACAATTGTCATTTGTAGATTTAGTGAGGAGTGGGGCATGAGCGCAGACGTACTGATCGGTCAAGGTGAGCAGCGCTGCAGCGTGTTGGCGAAATACGCTAATCGTCATGGCTTAGTGGCGGGCGCTACCGGCACGGGCAAAACTGTGACGTTGCAAATCTTGGCCGAAGGCTTTTCTGACCTCGGTGTGCCGGTGTTTTTAGCCGACATCAAAGGCGATGTTGCGGGCCTGTCGCAAGCCGGTGATGCCAGCAATGCCAAGCTCGCTGAGCGCGCAACTAAAACCGGCATGAATGGCTTTCAAACACAGGCCTATCCCGTGGTGTTTTGGGATGTCTTTGGCGAGCAAGGCCACCCGGTGCGTGCCACGGTGTCCGATCTCGGCCCACTACTGTTAGCGCGCATGCTAGAGCTCAATGACACGCAAGAAGGTGTGCTCAGCGTATTGTTTCGCTATGCCGACGACAACCAACTGCTATTGCTTGATCTTAAGGATTTACGCGCGCTGTTGCAGCTCGCCAGCGATGCGCCAGAAGCTATTGGCTCGGCCTATGGCAGCATCAGCAAAGCCAGCGTTGGTGTGATTCAGCGCGGCTTATTGGCACTAGAGCAGCAGGGTGCCGATGCCTTTTTCGGTGAGCCCGCGCTGACACTCAGCGACTTTATGCGCACGACTTTCGATGGCCGCGGGCACATCAATGTCTTGGCCGCCGATAAGCTGTTTCTGCAGCCGCGCCTGTACTCGACATTTTTGCTCTGGCTACTCTCCGAACTATTTGAAGCATTGCCTGAGCGTGGCGATGCTGAGCTGCCGCTGTTGGTATTTTTCTTCGATGAGGCGCATTT
>JBDSQT010000146.1:0-3585 GCA_039929665.1 Paraperlucidibaca sp. | reverse complement strand
CTGGTGAAAGTTTCGGTAAATAGTGATCGACCATCACGATGGTATCGGCCATCGGAACACCAATTTGCTTTAGGCGCGCCTGAAAATCTAAGCCCGCACGACAGCTCGTAATCGACTGATCCATCGCAAAGATCACGTGGTTGGCATTGCCAATCAAGAGCTCAGTCATGTCTACCGTGGGCAGGCCACAGGTATTAAACACCACATGCGTAAAGAGGCTGCGCAAAGTACCCACCAAGAGGAACATCTCGGAAGTGGTGATTTCCGGAATATTGATACCATCTGGTGGGGCAGAGAGTACGCGCACACCCGATTTGTGGCGCGGGAAGGCAGTCTCCACCAGTGTTTGATCGAGGCGACGCAAATTACGCAGCGTGTCGATAAAACTAAACTGCCCCTCTAAGCCAAAAAGCAGCTGTGCCTCAGCGAATGGCACGCCAATATCGACCACCAACACGCGGGCTTCAGGAGCGCTTTTTTGAATCGCCGCAGCCAAATGTAAGACATGGAATGAGGACTGCAGTACGGGGCGCTCGCTGGCCATGACCACCAAGCTGCCTTGGCGCATAGGATTTTCAATGACATCAGGAACGCGCTCACCCAAGCGTCGCACCAAACCGGCCACCTCACTGGGTCGTGACTCAAACGTAATGAAATCCTTTGCTCCCGCGCGCATAGCACCGAGTAAGCGCTCTTGATCAATAGACTGCCCCACAGCCACGCAGGCTAAGGTCGGACTCGCCGCCATTAGCCCCTCAATGAACTGAATATCTGTCATCCAGCCATCGCGGCGAACGGGTACGAAAATGATGGATGCCGTGGCCATAGTGATGAGCTGCATGACATCGTTGAGCTCGCTTTGCTGCGACATCACCACATCAGCGGTGCCCTCAAGCGCGGTCGCTAGCCAGTCAAACTGCTCACGCTGCTGCGTGATAATAACGACGGAAAGATCTTTAGCGGCCATGACAGATTACCTTGAAAAACCGATAGGTGCATCGCCGTAAGGGGACTTTGCGCCCTCTAGAAACAGCGGAATGGTGTCGGGCTCATAACGCCGCCAAGCATCGCCAGGCAGCTTTGGTGTCGCGGCATTGGCAGCAATAGGCTTAACCAAATGCGGCGTGACTATCATCAATAACTCGCTGTCATCGCTGCGAAAGCTAGTCGAACGAAACAGCGCGCCGAGCACAGGAATATCACCTAGGCCAGGGAACTTCTGCGTGTTATCACGCATGCTTCTCGACACCAAACCGCTGATGACAAAGCTCTCACCATCGCCTAACGAAATGGTCGTGTCGGTACGGCGCACGCGCAAGGCTGGCACGGTTGCGCCCTCCAGTGTCACGGCATTGGCAAAATCCAGCTCACTGACTTCAGGCGCGACCTTTAAGCTCACCTGTGAACGGCTCAGCACCGTCGGCGTCACTGAGAGACGCACGCCAAACTCTTTGTACTCAATCGTTGGTGCGCTGCCATTACCACCGGGGACAGGAATTGGTACTTCGCCGCCCGCCAAGAACGTCGCTGACTGACCACTCATCGCTGTCAGTGAGGGTTGGCTCAGGGTGTAGGCATAGCCCGTTTGTTCGAGCATATCGATGGCTGCAGACAGCTTGCCATTAGATTTGCTTAAGAAAATACTGAATGGATTGCTCTTGGCCGCGGCAGAGGTAAGACTGAAATTGCTGGTTAGGCGATTGAGCTCAACACCCAGTTCACGCAAGCGGCTACGGCTGAGCTCGACAAAACGAATATCGACCTGAACTTGCGAGGGCAACTCACTCAACTCCTCTGGCGTGATGGGCGCTAAAGTCTCAGCCACGCTCGGTGGCAACTGTACGGCCACTTGCGTACGTAGCGGCTCGCTTTGACACTTAGTCCAGATAAATAAACTGGTGCTGCCAGCTTTCCGGCCTTGCAGCAATATCGTTTTGCTATCTATTAGCGCTACATCCGCTGTAGTCGGCTCACCAATGGCAATACGGGTGATCTGGCCTGGCAGCGAAATAGTCTCTTGCGCACCCTCCATCATGGTGTAGACGCTAGGAAACTCCGGGGCATAGCAATCGGCCGCTTGAGCGCTAATGCTGAGGCCAGATAGCAAACCAACTAAAGCAAACGATGGCCAACGGCAAGACATCACAGTCATAGAACTTCCTTGCGCCGGAATGCGACGAAGCAATGAGTAAAGGGAGATCTTCATTGCGTAGCCTGCTGGGCATTGAGGCCACGATAAATCATCACAGAGGGTGCTTTTGGTGCCGCAGAGCGTGCTGCACGAGGCGCAGTAGATTTCGCAGCTTGGGGCTGCAGCTCAGACTCTAATGCAAATTCGCGCTGCTTAGGCACCGCGGTTTGCTTTGCCACTGAGTCGCCAACTTGGCGCTCCGGCGTGGTCTGATTTACCCCTACCACAGCGCTCTGGGCAGCAGCTAGTGTTTCGGCTGTTGGCCGAATGGCTAAGCGCAAGGTGCCCAGGCTGCTGGCCAGCAATAGGCGTGGCGCATCTTTTTCGGTGACCGCCAACACTGCCGTACGTGCCCTCGCCTTAGCGGCTTGACGCGCGGCTTTCTCGTCAGTTTGCTCAACACCGCCACTCGAACTAATGATTTCTGAGCCAAAGCTCACGACCCGCAGCGACTGCATGGCAATTTGCGCCGAATCTTTAGCGCCCTGCTGGCCGCGTAAAAATAACAATACATCGACCAAGTCGCCTGGCTGGACAAAACCGCCGCCACCGACTACCTCATCGATAGGAATGGCCACGGCTCGCTCACCGACGCGCAACAAACGCGCAACATCACTGCCAGGCTGCAAATGCCCTAACTCTAAGATGGCACCTGCCTGCAGCTCTGTGTGCACAGGCTGGCCCACAGCATCTTCAATCTTACGAAAACTACGCGGTGGTGCGACCTTTAAGTAGTCGATGCTTAAGTCATCAGCGGCTAGCGTGTGGAATAGATCGACATCCTGCTTAAGGACCACAACCGGCTCTTTTCCCGACACCGTGATTTCGGCTTTCTTTTTCGCCTCAACCACTTGTTGTTCCGCTAACAGGGCCACCTGCTTAGCATCTTCAGTGGTTTTGTACCCCAGATAGCCGGCCACCACAGCCCCAATGACCAACAACAACGCCAACAACATCATCACTCGGCTATTCATAGACATCCCTGACACAGACAGGTAAAAGGTACATTGACCAGATGCTAACAACTTACAGCAAGCTGTGGATATAGTTAGCTTTAGTAAGTACAAAAAATTACATTTGCACGACAGCATGGTATCGATAGGTCTAGCAAAGTAAGGATTAATAGTTACACTATTGTCCATCCGGGCAATTACACCGGAGACATACCTCCAGGAGAGTCACATGAAAAAACTACAAGAGTTGCTGGCCAAACTGGGCCGTGATGAGAAGGGTGCAACGGTTATTGAGTACGCCTTGATCGCTGCTTTGATTGCTGTTGTTGCTATCGTTGGCTTCAAAACGCTAGGCACTACAGTAAGCACAACCCTGGGCACCGTAAATAGCGGACTAGGCGGAACTGCTCCATAAGAAAAGCGGCCTCACTCAAATAGGGC
>JBDSQT010000145.1:0-18507 GCA_039929665.1 Paraperlucidibaca sp. | reverse complement strand
CGACAGATGCCTCGCTGGCAACTTCATCAGGCACAGACACGGCTACTCCAGCAGAGGACGCTGCTGATACCGTAGTGATCGCCGCCAACGCCGATGACAGTAGTGAAGCACCGACCAATAGCGAACTGCAGATTGGTGGCCTAACGACAACGCCCGCGACAGAGAAAAACCCAGCGCTGCGCATCATGCGCCCGCGTGCCGCATGGCAGATGTATAACATCATGCAGGATGTGATTTTGCGCGGCACCGGTCGTGGCGCACTAAGCTTGGGGCGCAGCGATCTCGCCGGCAAAACCGGGACCACCGATGAAGCCCGTGATGCCTGGTTTGCTGGCTTTAATAGCAAGATGGTCGCGGTCAGTTGGGTCGGCTTCGACAAGCCTAGCAGCCTCGGCCGAAGCGAATATGGTGGTGTAGCGGCACTGCCGATCTGGCGCGACTACATGGCCGTGGCCTTACGCGGCATGCCCAATAGCTTGCCACCGACACCGCCTGGGCTAACCGCTGTATCGATTAATCGCACAACGGGTCAACGTACCGTAGAAGGCGATCCCAATGGTACGGCTGAATGGTTCACCGATGAACGCTTACCGGCAGCACCCGTGCCGGCGCTACCGACCGTGCCGACTGATGAGCCAAAAGCCGACGCTAGTGGTATCGGCGGCGCCATCAAGCGCCTGCTCAATAGCGTGCCCTAAGCGCTAGCTCAGCTCCTGCGGGTCGATGTCGACAGACCATCGTACCCGCCGCGCTGCTGGCTCTGCCTCAAGCCACGCCACCACGCGCGCCAATGCCAAATGCAGTGGCTTGCGCTCGCTGGCTTTCAAAAGTAAATGCCAGCGATGCATACCCGCCTTGCGTGCCATCGGTGCGGGCATCGGCCCCCACGCTTGCACCGTAGGTTCGTCTTCTCGTAGCCATTGCGCCAAATCACTGAGCAACTCCTGTGGCGCACTATCGTGCGGCGCTTCGGCACGCAGCAGCGCCATGCTGGCTGCTGGCGGCAAACCCATGAGCTGACGCTCATTGAGCAAGGTCTGCGCACACGCGTCATAACCCTGACTAAATAATTGCTGCAACAGCGGGTGCTCAGGCTGGTGCGTTTGTATCAACACACGCCCCGGCTTCTCCGCGCGGCCCGCCCGCCCCGAGACTTGCACCAGCTGCTGCGCTAAACGCTCAGGCCCGCGAAAGTCAGCGCTAAACAAACCGCCATCGCAGTCGGGAATCACCACCAACGTGACATTCGGGAAATGATGGCCTTTGGCCAGCATTTGCGTACCGACTAAAATCGCGGGCCCAGGCTTAGCAATAGCGCTCATCAGTGCCTCAAGGCTACCTTTACGCCGCGTGCTATCGCGATCGACGCGATATACCGGCGTATTGGCAAAGTGCTGACTTAAGGCATCAGCCAAACGCTCAGTGCCGACACCCGCTGGGCGCAGGTCACTACTGCCACAGTCCGGACAATGCATCGGTGGTGGTCGCTCACTACCGCAATGATGGCACTGCAAACGCATTGGCGAGCGATGCAGCGTCGGCTTGGCATCGCAACGATCGCAGCCGGCCTGCCAGCCACAGGCATGACAAAGCATGACTGGCGCAAAGCCACGGCGATTAAGAAACACCAAGACCTGCTCGCCACGGCCGAGCGTCTGCTGCATCGCCTCGCGTGCCGCGACACACAGGCCATCGAGTAAAATCTGACCGCGTAAATCGACACAACGCACCAAGGGTGACTTCGCCCCACCGGCGCGCTGCTTTAGCTGTAAGCGCTGATAGCGCCCCGCCTGCACATTGGCAAGCGACTCCAATGAAGGCGTCGCCGAGCCTAAGACAATGGGGATATTTTCTAGCTGCGCACGGCGTACCGCAACATCACGGCCGTGATAGCGAAAGCCCTCTTGCTGCTTAAACGACACGTCATGCTCTTCATCGATAACAATCAAGCCGGGCCGTGCCAGTGGCGTAAACACCGCCGAACGCGTACCAATGATGATGCCCGCCGTGCCCTCGCGGGACTGCCGCCAAGCATTCAAGCGCTCACGATCGGTCAGACCCGAATGCAGTGCCAATACCGGGCAACGAAAGCGCGCTTGAAAACGCGCCACGGTCTGCGGCGTTAGGCCAATTTCCGGCACCAATACCAAGACCTGCTGACCGCGACTAAGCACCTGAGCGATATGTTGCAAATACACTTCGGTTTTGCCACTACCGGTCACACCCTGTAGTAGCCAGACGCGAAAGCCCGCGGGCGCTTGCGTAAGCGCTGCTAGCGCGACCGCCTGCTCGTCATTAAGACTGAGCTCAGGCTGCGCGAGGCCCAATGTTGGCCAACTTGGCGCAGGCGCATCAGCGGCATGTTCGGGCTGCAGACAGTGCGCCAAGCCTTTTTCACTCAAGGCTTTTAATGCCTCACGCGTGATCTCTAGCGCACGACAGGTCGTCTCTGATAAGCCCTGCGGGTGAGCCTTTAACAGCAGCCATGCCGCCTGCTGCTTGGGTGCACGACTCAAACCATCTTCGGCGAAAACCATGCCGCGAGCGCTGAGCTGCCAGCAGCGCTCGGGCAATGCCCGTAACGGCTCACCTTGGCGAATCAGCGCGGGCACCATCTGCGTAATGGCATCGCCGATGGCGTGCTGATAATAGCGCGCCGCCCACAGCGCCAACTGCCACAAGGCCGGGCTCAGTGCCGGTTCGCTATCAATAACTTCGATCACCGCGCGCAACTTCGCCGCCGGTACGTGACTTTGCGCGGCCTCATTGAGCAGCCAAGCCACCACCTCACGACGCCCAAATGGCGCGCGCACGCGCAGCCCCGCCGGTAGGTCGCGTAAACCCTCAGGCAGTCGATAATCGAAGCCATGACGCAGTGGCGATGGCAGGGCAAGATGAGCAATAGGCATGGCGTGCAGACTAGCACTCAGGTCAAGTCCGCAGCTAGCATGCGCATCTTATCCTTGGCTAAAACCTGATCATCCCCTAGAATGCGCGTCCTTGTTGAGCTTGGCCGTAACGAAGCGATGTTTGCGGTGAGCCAAGAGAATGGCCTGTTGTCGTACCTGTGCGTTTGCCGAAACTGCCTGCTAAAGGCATATAAAGGCCCGCTAGGAGCGCGACACACCCTTAACCCGTTCCTTGATTTAGGTGAACACTATGCGTGCTGATATCCATCCAAAATACGAAACAATCACAGCCACTTGCTCGTGCGGTAATACCATTGAAACCCGCTCAACCATGTGCAAAGACTTCCTGATCGACGTCTGCTCTGCCTGCCACCCGTTCTATACCGGCAAGCAAAAAAATGTCGATGTTGGTGGTCGTATCGACAAGTTCAAACAACGCTTTGGCGCTGCTCGCAGCTTCAAAAAGGAAGCGTAAGCCAGCCACGCCTGCGTGGACCAAAAAAGGCGGGCACCTACCAAGGGCTCGCCTTTTTTATTGCTACAATCGACACGATTTTTAAGACTCGGATGCCTCAATGAAGCACGCGCTAGAAACGCTACTTGCCTCTGCCCTCGACCAATTACGCCAAGATGGCCTATTGCCGTCCGATTTTCAGCCCACGCTGCAGTTTGAACGCACCCGCGATCCTGCGCATGGTGACTGGGCCAGCAATATCGCGCTGATGTCAGCGAAAGCCGCGAGCAAGCCACCACGCGTGATTGCCCAAGCCATCATCGATGCCCTACCGAGCAACGACGCCATTAGTCGTGTCGAGCTCGCCGGCCCCGGCTTTATCAACTTCTTCTTAAATGCCGGTAGCCGTTTTGCCGCCATTGAGCATATCTTGCAAGACGCGCAAGCCTACGGCTCACCAAATATTGGCCAAGGTCAGCGCGTACTGCTCGAATACGTCTCCGCCAATCCCACCGGCCCCATGCATGTTGGCCATGGTCGCGGTGCTGCCTATGGTTCGGCATTGGCTAGCCTGCTTAGTGCCACCGGCCACATCGTGGAAACCGAGTACTACGTGAATGATGCTGGTCGACAAACTGATGTGCTCGCGGTGTCGGTGTATTTACGCTACCTCGAAGCCTTAGGCGAGACGGTGGGCATTCCCTCACGCGCCTATCCAGCGGAGTACATCATTGACTGTGCGAACGCCTTGATCGCGCGCGATGGCCGTGCCTATTTCCTGCCTTATGCAGAACTAATGACCGGTGTATTGCCCGATAGCGATGGCGGCAGCGATGACGCAAAAGCCATCAAAGAAGCGCATATCGATTCGCTGATTGCGCGCGTGCAAGCAGTGTTGGGCGCCGGCTATCGCAGGCTACAAGACTTCGCTTTAGACACCCAGCTGGCCGCCATAAAAGACACTTTGGCACTGTTTAATGTGTCATTTGATCATTGGTTTTCTGAGCGCAGCCTGGCCGACAGTGGTGCCATCGAGCTGGCCATTGCACGCCTGCGTGAACGCGGCCATGTCTATGAGAAAAATGGCGCACTGTGGCTGCGCACCAGCGCTTTGGGCGATGAAAAAGACCGTTGCATGGTGCGCGACAATGGCGTCCATACCTACTTTGCCGCCGATGTCGCCTACCACTTAAACAAGCTCGATCGTGGCTATGATGTGCTCATCGATGTCTGGGGCGCTGACCACCATGGCTATATCGCCCGCGTGCGCGCCGCCATCGAAGCGCTGACCGGCCAAGGTGATAAGTTCGTGGTGGCGCTGATTCAATTTGTCACGCTGTCGTCGGGGCGCATGGGTAAGCGCTCAGGCAACTTCGTCACCCTCTCGCAGCTCATCGAAGAGGCCGGCAACGATGCCACGCGCTTCTTCTATCTGTCGCGCGCACCCGAACAACATTTAGAGTTCGATATCGATTTAGCACGCTCACAGTCGGCTGAAAATCCAGTGTATTACTTGCAGTACGCGCACGCGCGCATTGCCAGTATTTTCCGCGAATGTGCAACCCGCGACTTGAGTTTTGATGCGCAGGCTGGCATCGCCGCACTGCCATCACTGGCTGACGCGGGTCTCATCGAGCTGATGAAACGCCTTGATGCTTGGCCCGACGCAGTGGCCAACGCGGCTCGCCAACACGCACCGCATCAGCTGGCTTTTACGCTGCGCGAGCTAGCGCAGGATTTCCACAGTTATTACAACAACAATAAAATGTTGGTGCCCGACAACTCGCTGCGACATGCACGCCTGACGGTGAGCTTGGCCGTGCAAAAAGTCTTGGCTCACGGCCTGGGCTTGCTCGGCGTGGCTGCGCCGGAACGGATGTAAACGTGGCGGCTAACTCAAAACGCCCACCGGCAGGCGCAAGTCGCAACGGGGCAGCAACGAAGAAAACGCCGGCGCCTAGGCGCCCACAAGGTGCTACGCGAAGAGCTGCACCGGTGCAGCCGCGCCGTCGTATGCCACGCGGTCGGCTCGTGCTTTTTATTCTGCTGGCAGGCCTACTAGGCTACGGGCTGTGGTGGCTAAGCCATCGCCCAAGCACACCTGTTGAGAGTGTGCCAGCAGCGCTCAGCAACCTAGATGAACAACCGTTAGGCGAGGCCGATGCGCCCAAGCCAGTGCCAAAGAAGCCCGCTGAACGCTTTGAGTTTTATGACATTTTGCCAAACCAGCGCGTCTTACCCTCGCGCACACCTGATGCTCGCGGCACGGCACGACCACAGCCAAAAGCCACTCCGGCCAACAGCCCGGCCCCTGAGCCAGCTGCCACGCGCTGGCTACAAGTCGGCGCCTTTCGCGATAGCACACAGGCAGAGCAACGCATTAAGCAGCTCAAATTATTAAATATCCCTGCGCAACGCCAAAGCGGCTTTGATGCTCAGGGCAAGTCCTTAGAGCGTATTGTCGCCGGCCCATTCGACAGCGCGCGTCATCTCACTGAAGCGCGTGCGCGTTTAGCCAGCGAAGGCCTCGATGCCATCCCCTTAAGCAGCTTGGGAGACAGTCAATGACCACTATTTTATGTGTACGCCGCGGCAACACCGTGGTGCTCGGCGGTGACGGCCAAGTGTCACTAGGCAACACCGTAATGAAAGGCAACGCCCGCAAAGTGCGGCGCTTGTATAAAGATCAAGTGTTAGCCGGCTTTGCCGGTGGCACCGCAGATGCCTTCACCTTATTTGAATATTTCGAAGCCAAACTGGAAAAGCACAGTGGGCATTTAGTGCGAGCCGCCGTCGAGATGGCTAAAGACTGGCGCACCGATCGCACCCTGCGGCGCCTAGAAGCGCTGCTCGCTGTAGCCGACCACTCGGCTTCCCTGATCATCACCGGCAATGGCGATGTGCTGGAGCCTGAGCACGGCATCATCAGCATCGGCTCGGGCGGCAACTTCGCCCTCGCCGCCGCCCGCGCACTGATGGATCACAGCGAGCTCGATGCCGAAGCCATTGTCCGCTATGGCCTGCAAACGGCTGGTGATATTTGTGTGTTCACCAATCATCAGCACACACTCGAACGCTTGGATTACTGATGATGACTGCGATGACGCCACGTGAGATTGTTCACGAATTAGATCAACACATTATTGGCCAGCAAGCCGCCAAACGCGCCGTCGCCTTGGCCCTGCGTAATCGCTGGCGTCGCCTGCAATTACCTGAGGCTATGCGCGCGGAAGTCACGCCGAAAAACATCTTGATGATCGGCCCTACCGGCGTCGGTAAAACCGAAATTGCCCGACGCCTAGCTCGCCTAGCGCAAGCACCGTTTATTAAAGTCGAAGCCACCAAGTTTACTGAAGTGGGCTATGTCGGCCGCGATGTCGAAACCATTATTCGCGACCTCGCCGATATGGCGCTAAAGCTCCAACGCGAGATCGCCATTGCTCAAGTCGGTCAGCGTGCCGATGAAGCCGCTGAAGAGCGCATCCTCGATGCCCTGCTGCCAGCACCTCGTGGCAATGAATGGCAGAAAGATGCCGCGCCCGTGCCCGACAGCGCCACGCGTCAGCTCTTTCGTCGCCGTCTGCGTGCCGGCGAACTCGATGAGCAAAGCATCGAACTCGAGCTCAGCCAGACTGCGCCGAGCGTAGACATGATGACGCCGCCGGGCATGGAAGACATGGGCAATCAGCTGCAGAAAATGTTTTCCGGTCTGGGCGTGAGTAAGAAGAAAGCACAGCGCCTGAGCATTGCCGAGGCCTATAAACGCGTACGCGAAGAAGAGGCTGGCAAGCTTGTCAATGAAGACGATTTAAAAGCCAAAGCAGTGCATTCGGTTGAGCAGCAAGGCATTGTCTTTATTGATGAAATTGACAAGGTTTGCCGCCGCGGTGATAGCCAAGGTGCGGATGTTTCGCGTGATGGCGTGCAGCGCGACTTGTTGCCGCTGATTGAAGGCTGCACGGTCAACACCAAATATGGCATGGTGAAAACCGACCATATTTTGTTTATTTGCTCAGGTGCATTTCACCTCGCCAAACCCTCTGATTTGATTCCCGAGCTGCAAGGCCGTCTGCCCGTGCGCGTTGAGCTGAATGCCTTAACGCCGGCTGATTTCGAACGCATTTTGACCGAGCCGCATTGCTCACTGACGGAGCAATATCAAGCGCTGCTGGGCACTGAAGGGCTGACGCTGGCGTTTGCGCCTGAGGCCATTAAGCGCTTAGCGGAAGTGGCCTGGAAGGTGAATGCGCGTACCGAAAATATCGGGGCGCGGCGCTTGCACACCGTGCTCGAGCGTCTGCTCGAAAGCATCGCCTTTGATGCGGCCGACCTGGCGATCAAGCAAGCAGGTGAGACGCTGACCATTACCGCAGAGGATGTTACCCAACACCTAGGCGCCTTAGCAGAAGACGATGATTTGAGCCGGTTTATATTGTGATAGCCGGCGTGATGAAGAGAGATGCCATGAACGCCGCTGTGAAAACGCCCACTCAGCATGAGTCCAGCACCAACGCTCGCATCCGTGCGGGCATTGGTCGCTACCGAGCCTGGGGCCGCCATAGCGATGGCGCGCTGACAACTGCCGTAGCCTCCGTGCAAGCACTGCAAACCGCGCGTCTGCGGCGCACCCATCACAGCCTATTGGCCGATAAACGCTTTGCGCCGATCACCGAGTTTTTTCTCAACGACATCTACACCGGTCTTGAGCTCGATGAGCTCGCGCGCGAAATCGAAAAAGCCTTGCCGGTGGCCACTCGCTTATTGCCCGACTCGGTCATGCGCACCGCCGCCATTGCGGTAGAGGCCAATGCGCTGACTGGCGAACTCGATGAAGCAGTCGCCAGCGACCTGCTCGCCCACGGTATTAGCGCGCCGACTGACGATGACTTGATCGCTAGCTATCGTCGCCTTGAACAATACGACGCACGCCACAGGCAAATGCATTTGCTCCGTGAGCTTGGCCTCGGGCTTGACCGCTATGTGCGCTCGCGCCTGATCACCGCCACCTTCAAAATGTCCAAAGGCCCTGCTCATATGGCGGGTCTCGCTGGACTCTACGACTTCATGGCTACCGGCTTTGCCGTGATGAAACCAATGAAGTCAGTTGCCGACTTTTTGGATGTGTTCTTGGGCCGCGAACAGCGTATCCTCGACAGGCTAGCGCAAGGCGCCAGCGCCCCTTTTGCAGTTGATGACGACGAGCCTTCGGCATGACAACACGACCTAATTTACCGCCTGTGAATGGCCCGCTAGTTGGTGGTGCAGCCACGGGTGAGCAAACCCACTTTGGCTATCAGACGGTAGCGGCCAGCGAGAAGGCCGGCAAAGTCGCCGAGGTCTTTCACTCGGTCGCAGCCAAATACGACATCATGAATGACGTGATGTCGCTGGGCATTCACCGCCTGTGGAAGCGCTTTGCTATCGAACTTTCCGGCGTGCGTCCGGGCCAGCGCGTGCTCGATATTGCCGGCGGCACGGGCGATTTAGCCAAGGCATTTGCGCGTGAAGTCGGGCCCACGGGCCAAGTCATTTTGGCCGACATCAACTCTTCCATGCTGCAAGTCGGTCGCGACCGTCTGCTCGACCAAGGCGTGCATGGCAATATGGGCTTTGTCCAAGCCAACGCCGAGTGCCTACCGTTTGAGCCAGGCAGCTTTGACCTCATTACCATCGCCTTTGGCCTGCGTAACGTCACCGACAAAAACGCCGCCCTGCGCTCGATGTATCAGAGCTTAAAGCCTGGCGGTCGCCTGCTGGTGCTGGAATTTTCCAAGCCGATTTTTGAGCCCCTAGCAAAAATCTACGACCTGTACTCGTTCAGCCTGCTGCCTGCCATGGGCAAGCTCGTCGCCAATGACGCCGAGAGCTATCGCTACTTAGCCGAGAGCATCCGCATGCACCCCGACCAAGACACGCTGAAAGACATGATGGTCGAGGCCGGCTTTGAGCGTTGCGACTACCACAACCTCACCGGCGGCATTGTCGCCCTGCACCGCGGCTTTCGCTTTTAAGCGCCGGCTCAGGACAACTCATGCCCTCGCTTCCTATCGTCTTGGCCCTGCGCGGCGTTGAAACGCTGATCAACCAAGCACTGCAATACGATCCTGCCACGCGCTTACGCTTGCGTGAGCTCAGCGGGAAATCGATCTATGTGGAAACCGAAGCACCGCGCTTTAGCGTCATGCTGCGCATTCAAGATGAGCGTATTCGTTTATTGCCAGAAAGCACTGAACGCCCACACGCCACCATCGAAGCGCAAAGCGGAGCCCTGCTGAAACTAGCCCTGTCGCGCGAGCTGCAGCTGATTGGCGGACCACTGCGCGTGCATGGTCAGGTGCAACTGATCGAGCAGCTCCACAGCATCGCCAAACAGCTCGACATCGACTGGGAAGAGCCGCTGAGCATGCTCTTTGGCGATAGCACGGCGCATGAGGTTGGCCGTCATGTTCGCGGCCTATTTGGCTTTGCGCAAAAGGCCGCGAAATCCTTCCTGCTCAATAGTCGCGAGTATTTGCAAGAGGAACGCGAAGTCCTGCCGGTGCGTTGGGAAATCGATGAATTTGTCAGCGACTGTGATGACCTGCGCGCCGATAGCGAGCGTCTCGAAGCCCGCCTCAAGCGCGTGCAGCAACGCCTCGCCAAACTGCAACAAGGGTCGTCGATATGATGCGTCATTTGCCCCGTCTGCTGGTGCTCTGGAGTGTGTTTGCCCGCTACCGCCTAGACACCTTGCTAGCGCCACCGCCAACGATGCTCGCGCGCTTCGTGTTAATAGCGTTTCGGCTGCATCCCGCGTGGTGGTTTGCCGGCGCCAATGCACAACGCCCCGAACGTATCCGTCTAGCCTTTGAGGAGCTCGGCCCGCTGTTTATTAAGCTTGGCCAGCTAATCTCCACGCGGCGTGACTTATTGCCGCCAGACGTGCTCGATGAGCTCACCAAGCTGCAAGAAAATGTCCCGCCATTCGCCGTTAGCGAGGCTAAGGCTATCGTTGCGCGCGAGCTAGGACTGCCGCTGACGGAGGCCTTTTCACGCTTCGATGACGAGCCACTGGCGGCTGCGTCGATTGCCCAAGTCCATACCGCCGCGCTGCGCGATGGCCGCGAAGTCATTGTCAAAGTTTTACGCCCCGGCGTGGCCGATCGTATTCGTACCGACATGGCGCTACTGAAGTCATTGGCAGAGATTATTGAGCAGCAACTTGATCTGCGCGTGATTCCGCTCAAGCGCATTGTTGATGATTACGAGCGCACGTTACTCGATGAAACTGACCTAGCGCTCGAGGCCGACAACACCCGGCAATTACGCGCCAACTTTGTTGGCTCACCACTGTTTTATGTGCCGGAAATCTACAACGCCAACGGCAGTCGTGAAGTCATGATTGCCGAGCGTATCGAGGGCGTGCCGATCAATGATCACGCCACCTTTGAGCGCTTAGCGATTAACCGTGAACGCCTTGCGGAGAAAGGTCTGACAATCTTCTTCACGCAGGTTTTTCGCGATAATTTTTTCCATGCCGACATGCATCCGGGCAATGTCTATGTGGAGACCAGCAATCCCAGTGACCCGCGCTTTATTGGCCTCGATTGCGCCATCATTGGCACCTTGCCTAGCGAAGATCAGCTCACCATCGCGCAGATTTTACTTAGCCTGATTCAGCGTGACTTCGGCCAACTGGTGCGCGTGGCGGCCACCGCCGGCTGGATTCCGGCTGGCGCACCGCTCGATGTCATCAGCCGTGAAGTCCGGCGCTTGGTGGAGCCAGTGCTGAGCAAGCCCATCGACCAAGTGCAATTAGCACCCATTTTGGCCGGCCTTCTCGATATGGCGCGCGTACATAGTCTGCATATTCCACCGCAGCTGGTGTTGCTATTAAAGACGCTAATTCATGTTGAAGGCCTTGGTCGCGAGCTTTATCCAGCGCTGGATATTTGGTCGCTGGCTAAGCCGCTGTTGACGCAATGGATGAACGATCGTATTGGCCCCAAAGCCCTACTTAAGCGCATCAAAGAAGATACGCCGATTTTACTAGCGGGCCTGCCTGAACTACCACAGTTGATTTTTGATGCACTCAGCCAGCAACGCTTGCAAGGCCAATGGCAACGCCGCCAGCTCGATGCATTAGTGGCGCTGCAGGTCGACTTACGTCGTGGCCGTCGCCACGATTTTATGGCCTGGCTCGGCGTCATCGGTGGCGGACTAATGGCCTTGGCCAGCGCCGATGCGCTGCCTTGGTCAGCACCGCCAACACTGCTGAGCTGGGGCATTGCGCTAGCAGCAGTGAGTGCGTTTTGGCGCATCACGCGCGCCTAAGCCATGCTGCCGCTGCGTGCTGCTTTCCGTTATGCTTTGCCGCACACACATAGCGCGCAGCAAGCCGCTGCTACGAGGCTGCCATGTCCTGGCTAGATGACGTTCGATTCGACAGCAATGGCTTGATTCCAGCCATTGCGCAAGATCACCACAGCGGGCGCGTACTGATGGTCGCCTGGATGAATCGTGAAGCGCTTGAGCTCACCGTCGCCGAGCAACGCGCAATTTATTGGTCGCGCTCACGAGCCAAGCTCTGGCGCAAAGGCGAAGAGTCTGGCCACGTGCAAAAGCTTATAGAACTGCGTCTTGATTGCGATGCCGACGTTATCAATTTACAGGTCGAGCAACTCGGCGGCATGGCCTGTCACACCGGCCGCGAATCGTGTTTTTACCGCCGCCTGCACGATGGCCAATGGCAGACCGTAGACCCCGTGCTGAAATCACCCGACGAGATTTACTCATGACCGACAATACCAGCCACGATGTGCTCAATGCCTTGGCCCTCGTCTTAGCCGAGCGTAAAAACGCTAGCCCAGAAAGCTCCTATGTCGCCAGCCTGCACCACAAGGGCTTGAATAAAATTCTCGAGAAAGTTGGCGAGGAATGTACCGAGACTATCTTGGCGGCAAAAGATGCCGAGCGCAGCGGATCGCTGGATGAGCTAGTCTACGAGACTGCCGACTTATGGTTTCATTCGCTGGTCATGCTCAGTCATTTAGGCGGCCATCCGGAGCAAGTATTAGCCGAGTTAGCGCGGCGCTTTGGCCTCTCTGGCCACAGTGAAAAAGCCGCCCGAACCACCCCGTAATTTTAACGCTTTGGCAACAGCGCTCAGGCGCGAGGAGATACCGATGTTTTCTGGATTATCACTACCGCATATTTTGCTGCTGCTGGTCATTGTTGTGCTGCTGTTTGGCACCAGCAAACTGAAAAACCTTGGCAAGGATCTGGGCGGAGCCATAAAAGGCTTTAAAGAGTCGATGAATGGTGATGACGATGCCACACCAAAAGCGCCCGAGCAGAAAGTGTCACACCAGCCGCACGATCACGTGCCGCCAAGCGACATCAAAGCCAATGAGCCCAGCCCACACGACCGCAAAGACACCTAATGACTCAGCGGGACACGCGCCATGTTTGATGTCGGCTTCAGCGAGTTATTTTTACTCGCGATCATCGCCTTAGTCGTGCTCGGGCCAGAGAAACTACCACATGCCGCGCGCATGGCTGGGGCATGGATAGGCCGCATTCGCCGCACCATCATTAATGTCCAAGCCGACATTGAAAACGAAGTCGCTAGTGCTGAAATGCGTGAACGCATCCGCAAAGAAATGGCCAAGGCCGAGGCCGCCAAGCAGCAGCTCAGCATGGACATCACACAGAGTTTGAGCCCAGATAAAGCGCCAGAAACTCCGGCGCGCACGGACGAGAGCGCAGCAACTAATGGCAAACCCCATGACTGAAGAACTGCCAACGAAACTACCCAGCGCAGAAATGCCCCTAGTCAATCATTTGATTGAGTTACGCACGCGCCTGTTACGCGTCATTGTCGTGCTCTTCGTGGTGTTTTTTAGCTTGGTGTATTTTGCCAACGATATTTATGGCTGGCTCTCCGCACCATTACGAGCCCTCTTACCGCCCGGCAGTACAATGATTGCCACCGATGTCACCTCGCCATTTATGGCGCCATTTAAGCTGACTTTCTTTGTCGCACTATTTGCCAGCGTGCCCTATATTTTGTATCAACTCTGGGGTTTTATCGCACCCGCGTTGTATCAACGCGAACGCCGCATCGCTATTCCCTTAGTATTCACCAGCGCACTGCTTTTTTATGCGGGCATTGCCTTTGCCTACTTCGTCACGCTGCCAGCCATCTTAGGATTTTTCACCCGCGTTGGCCCCGAAGATGTCGCTATCATGACCGACATCAATCTCTATTTAGACTTCGCGCTGAAGCTATTTTTAGTCTTCGGCATAACCTTCGAAATTCCTATCGCCGTCCTCGTGCTCATCGCCGCTGGCGTCATCAGTAGCGCTTCACTGGCCGAGAAACGGCGCTACATCATCGTCGGCTGCTTTGCCCTGTCGATGTTCCTTACCCCGCCCGATGCGTTGTCCATGACCATGCTCGCCATCCCCATGTGGCTGCTGTTCGAAACTGGCCTATTTTTTGGCGGCATCCTCGAGCGTCAACGCCAAGCAAAAGCCTAGTACATAAATAAAAGCCCCGCATCGGCGCTAGCCAATACGGGGCTTTTATACAGCGCATGCGGCTAATGTGTGTGTGCGTGTGACGGCCCCATCCGCACCATCAGCTCACGAGCAATCGGATTACCATCCATATCAGCTAAGTCTGCTTGATCAATCAACTGACTGACCGCCAGCGCTTTCACCGGCGCATCCCATTGCCGCGTCGGCTTAGCGACACCGCCGCAGGCTAAGCTAAAGGGCGTTTTCGGCGCTCGCAGTAGACGCTCAAACTCAGCTGCCAGCGGTGCCCTAGCCAACTCCAGCGCATGCGTAAAGCTTACCCCCTGCTGTAAATCTTCTGCCCAAAACAGCACCTGCTCAATGCGACCTTGCTTTGTCGCCTGCCATTGCCAGAGCTGACTCGGCGCCTGCATAGCCACAAAACGCGCATTGCCCTGCTGCCATCGCGTCACCGCAAATACCGGCGGTAACGCGTTGCAATGGCCTTTATCGGCCACCACGCTGTATTCCATCCAGCGCTGTGCGTTAGCCGGCGCCGCGAAGGCTCCAGCTAACAACATCGCCACAACGATCTGACGAATATGCATTACTTCACCATGCTGCTGAGCAGTGGCTGGGCATTGGTCATAACATGGAAAATATAGCTTTGCTCCACCACGCCACGAAACAGATGCGCGCCAGGACCCTTAGCCAAAATCATGACATCTTCGCCGGCATGGGTTTCAGCAGAGGTGGGCACTAATGCCTCTTGGTGGTAGTTCATGTCTTGGGTATCGACATCAACCAGATTGGCGCGCGGGTTACTTAAGGAGCCTGGAGTCATGTCAGTTTTACTGGTCTTCGTCCCATAAATATTCTCCCCTGCAACACCCTCTGCAAAACCCAAACCATTGGCATACAGCAGCGTCGTGTAAGGCTTACCGAGTAGATCTACCGCATCGCTTGTATCTACATCGCCGGTAGCATTGTTGGCCTCACGCGTTAAACCCAAGATTGGATTGTTGCGGAAGGGGTAACCGCCAATGGTTAAGGTATGGCTATGGTCTGCGGTAACGACAATCAGCGTATCGCTATCATTGGTCATCTCATCGGCTTTCTTGATCGCCGCATCAAATGCTTGCGTGTCTTTTAAGGCACGAAAGGCATTGCCAGCGTGGTGTGCGTGATCAATACGGCCCGCCTCGACCATCAGGAAAAAGCCCTTTTGATTTTTCTGTAAAATGCTAATCGCTTTTGCCGTCATGTCAGCCAATGACGGCTCACCGTTCACCGTGTCGTCATTTTTGCGATCGGCCTCAAAATCCATGTGTGACGAATTAAACAAACCCAGCACGTGGTTGGTGGTTGAGGCATTGAGCGCGTCAAACTGCGCCTTGGTGTTTACTACCGCGCCGCCCATATTGGCAGGAAATTTCGTTAGCCATTCGGCTGTCAAATCACGGCCATCTTCGCGGCGACCTTTACTGCCTTCTACATCCGTCATCGTTTTTGGCAAAAACGCGCGACGACCACCACCCATAGCAACTTCTAAGCCATCACCTACCGGAAAACTAATGAGCTGCGAGGCGATATCGGTGCAGCCAGCAGCCACCGCATTAGCGGCAACCAAGCCAGCAAGATCGCGGTCAGTCTCAGCATCGCGGTTAGGAATATGGCTATACACCGCAGCAGGCGTAGCGTGAGTAAGTCGCGCAGTCGATACAATGCCGGTAGCCATGCCTTGTGCTTCAGCAATCTCAGCAATGGTGGCAAGCTTACGAGTATCGGCACACCCGTCGCCGGCATTTTTCTTAATGGCACCTGTCACCGAGAGAAAGCCTTCCTTAGTTTTCACGCCAGTGACCATCGCCGTCATAGTCGGTGCGGAGTCTGGTGTTTGCTGATTCACCGAGTACGTGCGTGAGAGCGCCAGATAGGGCAGCGACTCCATGTATAAGGTATTCGACTCGCCATCTTTATTTTGCTGCTGGCCATCGAAAATACGGGCGGCGGTTAGCGTGGAAATACCTAAGCCATCGCCAACAAATAAAATTACATTTTTCGCCTTCCCGCTGGCGATGGCGGCTCGAGCCTCCTCTTCACTGAGGCGCTTTTGGCCTCGATCACTAAAGTACATGGTGTCGGCTTTGTTCACTGCCAGCATGCTCGGCACATCAGCCGCTGCTGAGCCCCCACAGGCTTGCAACAATAGTGCTGTCGAGGCAGCTAAAACTCCTGCCGCCATCAGTTTCAGTTTCATCATCTAACTCCTGGGTTAGTGCGCCAGCTGGCACACAAAAAAGACCCAGACATAGTCTTTGCGTGGCATGACAGCTAAGTGTCGAGTAGATGACGCTTTCGCTTTTTTTGTCTTAGCGCTGTTTACTCTTAGTGAGCACAAAGCCCAGTAGAGCGCGTTTGCATTCCGGTGTATGGTGTAGTGCTTCGTTCAGCCAACCCTGTTGCTCATCATGATTTCCGCTGCCCTGCGTTCACAACTCAATGCCCTCATTGCCACGCCTAGCGTGAGTTCGACCGATCCTGCATTTGATCAAGGCAATCGTGCAGTCATCGACCTGATTGCCGAATGGGCGACGGCGCTGGGCTTTCGTTGCGAGATCATGCCGGTGTCACCAGGCAAGGCCAATTTGCTCGCCACCTTAGGCGAAGGCTCGGGTGGTTTAGTGTTTTCTGGCCATACCGACACCGTGCCATTTGATCCCAGTGGCTGGCATAACGACCCGTTCACCTTGACCGAGCGCGATGGCCGTTTATATGGCTTGGGCAGCGCCGATATGAAAGGCTTTTTCCCACTGGCCTTAGCCGCCGCCGATGAGGCCGTAGCACAGGTTCGCGCTGGCAAACCCTTGGCTGCACCGCTGATTATTTTGGCCACCTGCGATGAAGAAACTAGCATGGCCGGCGCTCGCGCCTTGGTCGATGCCGGTCGCCCCAAAGCACGTTATGCCGTCATTGGCGAACCCACCAGCATGCGGCCTTTACGCATGCACAAAGGCGCGATGATGGAGCGCATTTTTATCGAAGGACAAAGCGGCCACTCCAGCGACCCCAGCCTCGGTCGCAGCGCACTCGATGCCATGCATGCGGTCATTGGCGAGCTGATTAGCTATCGCGAGCAACTCGCCAAGCGCTATCACAACGCGCTCTTTACCGTGCCTACGCCAACGCTGAACTTGGGCTGCATTCACGGTGGCGATAACCCCAATCGCATCTGCGCGCGGTGCGAGCTGCAATACGATTTGCGGCCCTTGCCCGGCATGGACATGGCCGAGCTACGCGCCGATATCAACGCACGCCTGCTGCCACTGGCTGAGCGCTTTCGCGTGAGCATCCGCAATGAGCCACTGTTTGTCGGCACGCCCGCACTCAATACGCCCGCCGACTCGCCACTAGTACAGGCGCTAGAGCAGCTCACCGAATACCCCGCTGGTGCTGCCGGCTTCGGTACCGAAGGCCCGTATTTACAGGCTTTAGGTATGGATGCGCTGATTTTTGGCCCCGGCAGTATTGATGTCGCGCACCAACCCAACGAATACGTTGAGCTGGCCAATCTGAACCCAACGATTAATATCCTGCGTGGTCTAGTAAAACGCTTTTGCTTAGCACCCTGATCGGCTTATACAATCGCCCCCTTAACCTCACTCGACGATAGGCATTCCCTTGAGCAGCCCAACGCCTTTTCAAGACACCATGTCGGACCAGTATGTGCACTGGTTCCGCAACTCCGCGCCCTACATCAATGCGCACCGAGGTAAAACCTTTGTGCTGCTATTTGGTGGCGAAGCCGTCAACCACGACAATTTCCGTAATATCGTGCACGACATCGCCCTGCTGCACTCACTCGGCATTCGTCTGGTATTAGTGCATGGCGCGCGCCCACAAATCGATGAAAATCTCGTCGAGTACGGCCTGCACACGCCCTATCACAATGGCCTGCGCGTCACCACGCGCGAAGCCCTGCGCTGCGTCATGGATGCGGTTGGTGCCATTCGCCTAGAGATCGAAGCGCTGCTGTCCATGGGTCTGGCGAACTCGCCGATGTTCGGCGCGAAAATCGATGCCGTCTCGGGCAATTTCATTACCGCCAAACCTTATGGCGTGCGCGATGGCGTCGACTTCGGCCTGACCGGTGAAGTCCGCTCAGTCGACACCGAGGTCATTAACAAAAACCTCGCCAATCATCACATCGTCATCATTGGCCCAACCGGCTACTCGACCACCGGCGAAGTCTTTAACTTACTCGCCGAAGATGTCGCTGTGCATGTCGCCACCGCCCTGCAAGCCAACAAGCTCATTTGTCTAGGCGAGCGTGAAGGCATTATTGGCGATGACGACGAACGCTTATTGCGCGAAATGATTCCCAACGAGGTCGATCAGTACCTGCGCAATCGCGCCCTCGACAGCGAGCTGCTGCGTCACATGAATGCCGCACGCGAAGCCTGCCGCGAAGGCGTTAAGCGCGTACACATCATCTCCTACGCCCGCGATGGCGCGATGCTGCAGGAGCTGTTCACCCGCGATGGCTCCGGCACGCTGATCACCCACGACCCATACGAAGAAATTCGTACCGCCGAAATTGAAGATGTCGGCGGTCTCATTGAAATGCTTGAGCCACTCGAAGAG
>JBDSQT010000144.1:0-7650 GCA_039929665.1 Paraperlucidibaca sp. | reverse complement strand
TTGCATCCACAGCTACTAGCGCTGAACCGGCCTTTGGTAGCAGCGTGGCCTCGGTCGCATCGGCTTTAGCAAAAACCCGCGTGGGTGGTTACGGCGAGATTCATTACAACAATGGCACCGATGATGGCACCGGCAGTGGCCGCGATAGCAATGGCAATATCCATGCCCATCGCGCGGTAATCTATTTGGGCCATCAGTTCAGCGACACCGTGAGCTTCAACTCAGAGTTTGAGTTTGAAGGCTCATCCGACAGTCAGGATATTGAAACTGAAGTTGAGCAGCTGTATATCGATTGGCGCGTGCGCCCCAATATCGGCTTAAAGCTCGGCCAATGGCTAGTGCCCGTCGGCATCCTTAATGAGCGTCATGAACCCGATACGTTTTATGGCATCGAACGCAACCCAGTTGAGACTCAAATTATTCCTTCGACGTGGTGGGAAAAAGGGGTGCTGGCACAGACACAGCTGACCGATGATTTAACACTCGATGTGGCTCTCAGCAATGGATTGCGTGGCGATGTAGCCACCTTAGGCAGTGCCGATGGCTTGCGCGAATTCCGCCAAGAGTTTGGCCGTGCCAGCACCGATAATGAGGCCTACACCACACGCCTGCGCTACAACGGCATCAGTGGATTAGAGTTAGCAGGTACCGTGCAATATCAAACGGACATCAATGACAGCCTGCTTGGCGCGACACCCGGTAGCGCTCCGGCAGTACTGATTGAAGCCCATGCTGATTATCGCCATGGCCCGTATGAGTTGCGCGCTTTATTTGCTCGCTGGGATATCAACAACGACTTTGCCAAAACGGTGGGCACCGATGTACTGCAAGGCTTCTACCTTGAGCCGGCCTATCGCATCAATGAGCAATGGGGCGTATTTGCTCGCTACAACCGCTGGAACACGGCCTACAACGACGCCAATAGCAAAGATCGCGTGCAAACCAACGCTGGCGTGAACTATTGGATCGCACCCAATGTGGTGCTGAAGGGTGATGTGCAAGCTAGCAATGCCGCCAATGGTGACAGCGATGGCTTCAACTTAGGCCTAGGCTTTAGCTTCTAAGCGAGCGTCTCGCCAACAGGATATGACCGGCCACGGCGGCCGGCAATGCCAACCCCAACCACCAGTGCACTTGGCCTGCAAGCTCTCGCCAGTTCGGTGCACTGGCATACCAGAGCATCACACCGGTGATGACAACGACTGCCATAAATACTAGTAAGCAGACACCGGCAACGCGGCCAATGTGGCGACGCCAACCGAGCAACCAATGCAACGGCAATAACGACCCCATCAGCACTAATGCTGGCGTCACCAATACGCCATGCCACAGCAAGGCGCGAGCCTGCCATGGGCTATCTTGCCAGCCAAAATCACCACTGATTTGCCACTGCGTTTTTGCCCACCAAAACAGTAGTCCAGTGAGCCAGAGTAGTGCGAAGAGCATATAGAGCGAACGCTTTTGCCAGCGCGGCAGCTGCACCGGCGAGGCACGACTCACGATAAGCCGAGCACGTCTTGCATAGAGTACAGCGCGGGGGTTTGCGCAACGCTTTCTGACGCGAGCCAACAAGCCGCACGCACCGCGCCCGTGGCGAAATTTGCGCGGTTAGTGGCGACATGGCGCACTTCCACTCGCTCACCTTCGCCGAAGAAAAATACCGTGTGGTCGCCTACCGTGTCGCCACCACGCAAGGTTTGAAAACCTATCTGCTGGCGTTCACGCGCACCGGTGTGGCCGTGACGCGCATACACCGCAACGTCATCGAGCTTGCGACCCAACGCACCAGCTACAGCCTCGCCCATCATCAATGCAGTGCCCGAGGGCGCATCGACTTTGTGGCGATGATGGGCTTCTAAAACATCGATATCGACGGTGTCGCCAAAGGTTTTCGCGGCCAGCTCCAAGAGCTTCAGCGTGACATTAACGCCAACCGAATAGTTACCCGAATAGACCATAGCTTGCTGCAGACTGATCGTCTGTAATTCGCCACGTTGCTCGGCACTCAAACCAGTTGTGCCAATGACCAGGCCTCGACCTAATTGCTGGCACGTAAGCGCATGTGCGATGGTCGCCGCAGGTGCGGTGAAGTCGATGGCGACATCGAAATCGGCCTGAGCAAGGTCATCCGTAATGACTACACCGAGCTTGCCAACGCCGGCCAACTCACCCGCATCAGAGCCGATAAACTCCGAACCTGAGCGTTCAATAGCGGCCGATAACTCGGCACCATCGGCGGCATGCACGGCAGCGATTAAGGCACGCCCCATGCGACCGGCAGCACCACAGATGGCAATTCGTGTCATTTCGTCATCTCATCAAATAGCTTACGCACCGCGCTAAAAAACGACTCTTTATTGGGCGACTGCTTATTGCCAGCGCCACTCATGGATTGCTGGAATTGACGCAGTAAGTCTTTTTGCTCGCTGCGCAAATTCACCGGCGTCTCCACAATCACGCGACAAAGCATATCACCCTGAGCATGCGAGCGAATGGGCTTCACGCCCTTGCCTTTTAGACGGAATAACTTACCGGTTTGCGTCGCCTCAGGAATGCGTAATTTCACGCGACCATCGAGCGTAGGCACCTCCAGCTCACCACCCAATGCCGCATCGGTAAAGTCGATAGGCACTTCGCAATACAAATCAGCGCCATCACGCTTAAAGATTGGATGCGCACGCACCGACACCTGTACATACAAGTCACCGGCCGGACCGCCTTGCGCGCCGGCTTCGCCCTCGCCGGTGAGACGAATACGATCACCCGTATCGACCCCAGCCGGAATTTTCACTTCCAGTGTTTTTTGCTTACGCACACGGCCTTCGCCGCGGCAGCTACCGCATGGCTCGGAAATGACATTGCCACGACCATGACAACTAGGGCAGGTCTGACTCATGACAAAGAAGCCTTGCTGCACGCGCACTTGGCCGCTGCCGTTACAGGTACGGCACTGACTGGCGCTGGTGCCTTTTTTTGCACCCGAGCCGTCGCAGGGCTCGCACTCCACCATGGTCGGCACGCGAATTTGTACTTTCGTGCCGCGCACCGCTTCTTCTAAATCAAGCTCTAGGGTGTAGCCTAAATCGGAGCCGCGATTGCTACGCTGCTGACCGCCACCACGCCCGCCGCCGCCGAAAATATCGCCGAAGACATCGCCGAAAATATCACCAAAACCAGCGCCACCTGCACCACCACCGCCGCCACCCATATTCGGATCGACGCCAGCATGACCATAGCGGTCATACGCTGCGCGCTTGTCGGCATCGGAGAGCATTTCGTAGGCCTCATTGGCCTCTTTGAACTTATCTTCAGACTCTTTGCTATCCGGGTTACGGTCCGGATGATGCTTCATGGCTAAACGCCGATAAGCCTTTTTCAGCTCATCCGCTGTGGCATTCTTTTGCACACCCAATACTTCGTAAAAATCACGCTTGGCCATTTGTTAACCCTCGAGCACTGCTCGCTTTCATCTCATAAATGCAAACGCGGGGATATCCCCGCGTGTGCGTTACTACTCGTCAATAGACCTTACTTTTTCTCGTCTTTGACTTCTTCAAACTCAGCATCGACAGCGCCATCATCGCGCTTTGGTTCAGCCGCTGGCTCTTCGCTTGCAGCACCCGCCGCGCCCGCATCAGCACCGGCTTGGTCGGCATACATCTTCTGCATGATCGGCATCGAGGCATTGCTCAAGGCTTCCACGGCGGCATCGATTTGCTCTTTGTCGTTGGCTTTAATGGCCTCTTCAACTTTTAGCATTTCAGCGTCAACTGCGGCTTTCTCTTCAGCACTGACCTTGTCGCCCAAATCGGCCAAGGCTTTCTTCGTCGAATGCACCAGTTGATCGGCTTGGTTACGCGACTCAACAAGCTCAGCGAACTTTTTATCTTCCTCGGCGTTAGCTTCGGCGTCGAGCACCATTTTTTGGATCTCTTCATCGCTCAGGCCCGAGTTGGCCTTAATGATGATGCTCTGCTCTTTGCCCGTGGCTTTGTCTTTCGCGCCAACATTCAAGATGCCATTAGCGTCGATGTCAAAAGTCACTTCAATTTGCGGCATGCCGCGCGGTGAAGGTGGAATGTCGGCCAAATCGAAACGACCCAGCGATTTGTTTTGCGAGGCTTGCTTACGCTCACCCTGAAGCACATGAATCGTCACAGCCGCTTGGTTATCATCAGCCGTCGAGAACACTTGCTGCTTTTTCGTTGGGATGGTGGTGTTCTTTTCAATCAGCGCAGTCATCACGCCGCCCATGGTTTCAATACCCAAGCTTAAGGGCGTCACATCGAGCAGCAACACGTCTTTTACGTCGCCTGACAACACAGCGCCTTGGTAAGCCGCACCAATAGCCACTGCTTCATCTGGGTTTACATCGCGACGTGGGTCTTGACCAAAGAAGGCTTTCACACGCTCTAGCACCATGGGCATACGCGTTTGACCGCCAACCATGATGACATCGCCAATCTCGCTGACTTTCAGGCCGGCATCGGCCAGCGCCACACGGCAAGGCTCAATCGTGCGTGCCACGAGATCTTCCACCAGCGACTCTAGCTTGGCGCGAGTTACTTTCACGTTTAAATGCTTAGGACCTGTGGCATCAGCCGTGACATACGGCAAGTTGACATCGGTTTGTGTGCTAGTTGATAGCTCGATTTTTGCCTTCTCAGCGGCTTCTTTTAGACGCTGCAGAGCCAATGGGTCGTGGTGCAAGTCGATGCCCGATTCTTTCTTGAACTCATCGGCCAAATAATCGATTAAGCGTAAGTCGAAATCTTCACCGCCCAAGAACGTGTCGCCGTTGGTCGACAGCACTTCAAACTGATGCTCGCCATCGACTTCAGCAATCTCAATGATGGAAACATCAAACGTACCGCCACCGAGGTCATACACCGCGATGGTGCGATCGCCTTCTTTTTTATCCATGCCGAACGCCAGCGCAGCAGCCGTTGGCTCATTGATGATGCGCTTGACGTCCAAGCCAGCAATACGGCCAGCGTCTTTCGTGGCCTGACGCTGCGAGTCATTGAAGTAAGCAGGCACGGTAATGACGGCCTCGGTTACTGGTTCGCCGAGATAATCCTCAGCGGTTTTCTTCATCTTTTTCAGCACTTCAGCAGAGATTTGTGGTGGCGCTTTTAAGTCACCCTTCACATCCACCCAAGCATCACCATTTTCGGCAGCGACGATGCTATACGGCACCATTTTGATGTCTTTTTGCACGACATCATCTTTGAACTTACGGCCAATCAAGCGCTTCACGGCAAACAGTGTGTTTTTTGGGTTGGTCACGGCTTGGCGTTTTGCGCCCGCGCCAACCAACACTTCGTTGTCGGTGTAGGCAACGATAGATGGTGTGGTGCGTGCACCTTCAGAGTTCTCAATTACTTTAACTTTGTCGCCATCTAAAATAGCAACGCAGCTGTTGGTGGTGCCCAAGTCGATACCGATAATTCTACCCATGATGCTCTCCTACTAACCCGGCGTTATGCGCCTGGGCTGTGATTAAAGTGACTGCGCTCAGTGGCGCCTTGTTTACTGATATGAGGCTGCTGAATGTAATTTCAAGCCCTCAATACCTATTCCCTTATAAAAAATATGCCTTAGCCAGCACTGGCCACGACCACCATGGCTGGACGCAATAAGCGCCCCGATAAGGTGTAGCCTTTTTGGAATACGGCGGTCACCGAATTGGGCTCGGCCGTTGTCGAAGGCTGTGTTGACACCGCCTGATGTAATTCGGGATTGAACGGCTCACCAAGCGGATCGATAGGCTCAACGCCAAAGCGCTTCATGGTGTCGACAAAGAGTTTGTGGGTCAGCGCAACGCCTTCGTGCAAGGCCTTCAATGCCGGCTCTTCGCTTGGCGCAGCCTGCAAGGCACGCTCCAAATTATCGGCGACATCGAGCATGCTGCCGGCAAATTTCTCTAGCGCAAACTTATGCGCTGCCGTGACATCCCGCTCAGAACGGCGCTGGATGTTTTGCACTTCGGCCTGCGTGCGCAGCTGTAAATCTTTTAACTGACCTTCGAGCTCAGCAATACGCGCGCTCTGAAAGTCTACGCTGTCATCGGCAAACTCAGGAATATCCAGAGCTTGCGGTTGATCATCTAATGCTTGCTCGGGGATATCGTCGTGCTCTGTTGGCGTCTGCTCGCTCATAAAAACTCCTGTTTAGACAACCTATTCGGATGATTCTTCAAGTGGTGACACGCGCTGAACTTTTCAAGGGCAGGAATGAAAATTCCTCAGCGTCGCATCGCAAGTCAGCGATGGCTGGCCTATCATTAAGGCATCGCCAAGAGGAATCTCCGCCATGCTGAGCCTGCTCAAAATCAGCCAATTTGCCATCGTTGAAAATCTTGAACTGGAGTTCAACGCCGGCTTTAGCGTTATCACCGGCGAGACCGGCGCCGGCAAATCCATCCTGATGGACGCCTTGGGCCTGTGTTTAGGCGATCGAGCCGATGGCTCAGTGGTGCGTGCCGGTGCTGAACGCGCCGATGTCAGTGCGCTATTTCTGGTCGGGCACTTGCCTGAAGCTCATGCGTGGCTCAGCGAACGCGAGCTCGACGAGGGAGATGAGTGCACACTACGTCGCACCTTTAGCCGCGACGGCCGCTCACGCGCCTACATCAATGGCCGCCCAGCAAACCTCAGCGACCTGCGCGCCATTGGCGAATGCTTGATCGATATTCATAGCCAGCACGAACATCAAACGCTGCTGCGTAAAGATAGCCATCGCGCCATGCTCGACAGCTTTGCCACTTTGCGCGTTGAAGCGCAGGCGCTGACAGGACATTTCTCGCAATGGCAACGTAGTGCCGCCAAGCTCGCCAACGCTGAGCGTGCCGGTGCAGAACAGGCCGCCAGACTAGACATAATCGAGCATCTCTTAAAAGAACTAGCCCAGCTTAATTTGGCTGCGGACGAATACGCCGGCCTTGAGCAGCGCCACGACACCCTCGCGCACATCGGCAGCTTACAGCTCGATGGTGAACAGGCATTAACGCTCATTAGTGAGGGCGAAAATGATACCGCTAGCCGTTATTTACAGCGTGCTATTCGTGCCCTCGAGCCTCACGCCCAGCGGGCCAATGCCTTGGCCGAGGCCATTGATCTGCTGCGTAGCGCGCACATTCAAATTGAGGAAGCGGGCCCCACGTTACGGCACTTCCTCGACGATCTAGAGGCTAGTCCGAATGAGCTAGCCGAGCTCGAGCAGCGCCTGAGCCAATGCCATCAGCTTGCGCGCAAGCATCGCGTCAGCCCGGAAGAGCTACCTGCGATTGCCGAGAGCTTAAGCCTAGAGCGCGACGCCTTACTGGAGGCCGCTGATCTTGGCTTGCTCGCCGAGCAAGCGCAGGCAGCCGAGAAACACTATCAGACCCATGCGCAAGCGCTACGACGCGCGCGCGCTGAGGCCGCCACACGCTTTTGCGACGATATTCAGCAGTTTCTCGCAGGTCTAGGCATGAGCAATGCACGCCTAGAGCTCACGCTGACGCCTTTAGCAAAGCCCGCGGCTTACGGCCTCGACGATATTGAGTTTCAATTTAGCGCCAACCCGGGCCAGCCACTACGACCGCTGGCAAAAGTCGCCTCAGGCGGCGAGTTGTCGCGCTTATCACTGGGCATCCAGGTCGTGCAT
>JBDSQT010000143.1:0-5029 GCA_039929665.1 Paraperlucidibaca sp. | reverse complement strand
ATAGGCGGCTCAGTCGCGGCACGCGGTGATTCGGCTCCTGCCGATGTATCAGTTTCGCTGATCGCACTCATGCCTGGCTGCCAAGCACTCACGACCTGTGGCGCTACGCGCAAGCCTGGACCGTGGCGTAAGTCTTGACGAATAATATCGCCCAAAGGCTCACCCGCCGTTGGGCCGCTAAAGCTCGCCACACCGACATCGATGCCTTTTTCGAGCGTCTGCTGAATATGTAGTGTCAGTGATGCCTGCGCCGACGCCATCTGCAGCACCATCGCTATCGCGGTACAAACGCGCCACTTCATAGATCACTCCAAGGCAATAATAACCAAGCTATAACGAAAGCTATGGCGACCTGATGACAGCCATATAAATATTTATGCAAAAAAAAGCGCGCCCTTAGGCGCGCTTTTCATCAACCGATGCGATTAGCCACGTGGTGGATTAATCACCACTTCAACACGACGGTTTTGCGAACGACCAGCTTCGTTAGCGTTGCTAGCGATTGGCTGATTCATGCCCATGCCAACTGACGATACACGATTACCGGCAACACCGCGGCTGACCAAGTAACCTGCCACTGACGAAGCACGTTGCTGCGACAGGGTCTGGTTATAGCTAGCAGCGCCGACGTTGTCGGTGTGACCGCTCACGGTGATAGAGGTTTCGTCATACTCTTTCAGGACGTCAGCAACGGCATCAAGAACAGGGTAGAAGTCGCCACGCACACCACTTTGCGCAGTAGCAAAGGTGATGTTGCCAGGCATAATCAAAGTGATGATACCTGTATTTTTATCACGCTGAATGCCTACACCAACACCCGCTAGACGATCACGTAATTTCTTTTCTTGCACGTCCATATAGACACCAACGCCGCCGCCAGTCACGCCGCCAATGGCTGCGCCTTGCAAGCAACGCTCGTTACGCTTGCCATGCTTGGTAGTAGCAGTAGCGATACCACAGCCCAGCGCGGCACCAATAGCCGCGCCATAAGCACCTTTAGCAACTTGTCGTTCGCCTGTGTAAGGGTTAGTTGTACAACCAGTAATAAGCACCGCGCCGGCGGCAATTGCTGCAATCATTAAACGCATAGTAAAACTCCTAAAATTGATACACCCTAAACGCAGTCAATACGCTTAGGTTTACGCCACAACTCATTTTACCCGAAAACACCCATAGACGGCTTAGCTATCGCTAACCAGCCCATGATGAGCAACAACCCCAGACCAAAAGCAAAGACTGGTTTAGCAATGCTGGTCCCGCGTGAACGCTGAAATGCAATGCTACCGCAGACAATAAACCCTACCAACAATACTAGCTTTAAGAGCGCCCAGCCGGGCATCGCGCCAAACTGAAAGACCATGCCAAAGCCAGTAATAATCATTAGAGTAGCCAAAATATGCGGCGCAATCCGCAACAATTTCGCTGGGCGCTCAGCCTGACCGGTGAGCAAATAAAAGCCGCGCCACAGATACACAATCGCCAGCAGCAGCGCTGTCAGCATGTGAGGATGCTTAAACATCAAGTATGTATTCACGCAGATACCCTAAAGCCAGAAACAGAGGCTCTCTTTGTCGCAGAGTCCTCTTGCTTGTTCAAGCCCAACGGTCGCTATTTTTTGCTATCGTCACAGGCTTGCCGTTCTTGCATAGGTTTTTTTGATGCCGTTTGAAACCGTCCCGACACCCTGTGTTGGTATCTGCTCAACCACCTATGGCGACACCGTGTGCCGAGGTTGTCGGCGCTATTTGCACGAAGTCATTGACTGGAATCGCTACAGCGCCGAGCAAAAGCGCCTGATCTGGCAGCGCCTCGATGGCCTCTTGGCGCAAATCATGCCGCGCTATTTTGAGATTAGCGATGCCCAACAGCTCCGTCGCGCGCTCGATCAGATGCGCCTGAGCTACCGCTTTGAGGCTAGCCCATGGACTTGGCTGCACATTTTGCTGAAAAATGCCGCGCGCCAGCTCACCGACCTCACTCCCTACGGCGTACGCCGCTTAGATACCTCCTCGATGATCCTATATGAGCTAAAAGAGCTGGTGAATGGTGAGCTCTACACATTGGCTAGTGCCTATTACGAGCGTGATTTGTTGCGTGCACTTCAGTATCAGCTAGGGCAAGATTCAGACGCCTAAGCGCATCCATACTCAATTTTTGTAATCTATTTTTTGTACGAGACCTATCATGACAAACCCTTTACCTATTCGGTTTTTGCCGCAACAACTGCCGAAAATATACGCCATGCTGAAAGCCGGCGTGCTGTCGAGCAATCGCCTAACCCGCCCTAGCCAGCTACCGGCGCTTCCGGTGCGAAAAGATGACCACGTCTCACCCGCTAGCGATGAGCTCATCGATGCCTATGCAGAATGGACTGGCGCACCAGCTACGCGCTATCGCGACACACTGCCAGCGCATTTTTGCAGCCACTGGGCGATGCCTTTGCTCGCCGAATTGGGCCGCCTAGCACCCTACAATCTCACCACGTTGCTCAACCAAGGCGTGCATATGGTCATGCATCAGCCCATCCCACGCGGGATGCCATTGTCGCTGCAAGGCCAGCTCGTTGAGGTCAAAGAGGTCGGTAATCGCCTGCGCATTCATATGCGTATCGAGGCCAGCATTGAAGGGCTAGGTCGTGTCTTAGATATCGACAGTTATGCTGCTGTGCTGCTCGGCCCACGCGATAAAAATGCAGCGCCCGCGCGTGATGAACCAGACTTTGAACCTAGCGGCAACTGGTCCGTCGCGGCCGATGATGGCCTGCGTTTTGCCTTCCTTACCGGTGACTTCAACCCGATTCATACCCTGCCCGCCATAGGCCGCCGCACACCCACTGGCAGCTGCATTTTGCATGGTTTTGGTCAGCTCGCGAAAACCTGGGAAAGCCTGCTCAATGCCGGCTGGAATATCCATGAAATCGATATTCGCTGGGTGAAACCACTGCCATTACCCAGCGGCGTCGTGGCTGTCGAGGTAAGCCCCGAGGTGGATACTGATGGTCAACACGCGATGCGCGTGTGCTCCGCTAATGGCATGCATTTGGTCGGACGCTTTGCTGGCACACAGACCATCGCTGCCGAGAATGCATCATGAGCTCGTTAAACAAAGCCATGCTGGTTTGCGGTAGCCGCACGCCCTTCCTCGATTCTGGCGGTGCGTATTCGCCCTTAATGAGCTATGAGCTAGCGGCCTATGCTATCCGTGGTGTGCTGGCGCGCAGCGACATCGACCCTGAGCTGCTCGGCATGGTCATGGCCGGCACCGTGGTGCACGAAGTGGAAACCTCCAATGTCGCACGTGAAGCCATGCTCGCCGCCGGCATTCCCTCCACCGTGCCCGCCTGCACGACATCAATGGCCGGCCTATCGGCTACCGCCTCAGTCACCAGCCTCTGCGACATGATCAGCCTGGGTCGCATCGACGCCGGCATCGCCGTGGGCACCGAGACCTTCTCCGATATTCCACTGCGCTACTCGCCAACACTGCGCCGAGGCGCCATGCAGCTGCGCCAAGACAGCTCACCAGCGAGTGTGATGCGCCTCCTCAGCCAGCTGCGTCCGCGCGATTTATTGCCAGTGATGCCCAGCGGTGGCGACTTCACCACTGGCATGAATATGGGCGAATGCACCGAAGTGATGATTAAACATTGGGGCATTACCCGCGAGGCCAGCGATACCTTTACCGTACGCAGCCATGCGCTGACGCTGCAGGCCTTGGCCGCTGGTTATTTACAGCCGGACATCGACGCTATTGAAGTTGGCGACAGCCTCGTACGCGATGACAACTCGCCGCGTGCAAACTGCAGCCTCAAGTCACTCGCCAAGCTCAAGCCAGTGTTTGATAAAGCTACCGGCATCATCACCGCCGGTACCGCCTCACGCTTCACCGATGGCGCCGCCGCCGTTTTGCTGACCAGCGAAGCCTATGCTGCTGAGCACGACTTAACGCCGCTGGCCTGCGTGCGTGACTATGTCTTTGCTGGGGTCAGCGACATCGGCAGCGAAATGTTACTCGGCCCCGCCGCAAGCATTCCGCGTTTGCTCGCCAAGCACAAACTCACCGTCGCCGATATTGGTGTCTGGGAGCTGCACGAGGCCTTTGCCGCGCAAATCTTGGCGAACCAAGCAGCCCTGGACTCTCCTGAGTTTGCCCAGCAGTACCACGGTGGTTGGGTGGCCGGACGCATTCCCTTGGAACGCTTAAATGCTTGGGGTGGATCGCTGGCCTTAGGTAATCCATTTGCCGCAACCGGTACCCGCTTGCTGATGACCGCCGCACGCCGACTGCACGTTGAAAATGCGCGTTTTGCTGTGGTGTCGAGCTGCGCAGGCGGCGGCTTAGGTACGGCAGTATTGCTGGAGCGAGCTTAAATAAGAGTGGAAAGTACCGATGCAGGCCAGCAGCATAGCCTCATATTGGCCCTGCTTTTGGCACAAAATGTATAACACTCGTTCAGCCGTCAAGAATCAATACTGAAAGCTTTCGTATAGTAGCCCTCTATAACAAAAATAAAATGGAGGGCTACCACGTGTTTGTATTTAGCGTCGACGTCCCCCCACTTTCAGTAGCACTCGGCTTTAGAGTCCGCACGTAATTTAACCGCATTTTCTGCCAGTTGTCTGGCGTAGGCTGAGGGCGTTATGCCACCTAGTGATTTCTTTGGTCTCTCCTCGTTATATTCCCGCCGCCATGCCTCGATAACCACCTTGGCATGCGGCAGCGTGGTGAACCAATGCTCATTCAAACACTCGTCTCTGAATCGCCCATTGAAGGACTCAATATAAGCATTTTGATTGGGTTTGCCTGGCTCAATTAAGAACAGCTTTACACCACGCTCATGAGCCCACGTCAGCATGGCTCGACCGCAAAACTCTTTGCCATTGTCTGTACGAATCGCTTTTGGTAGCCCACGATTTAGCGCTACACGATCCAATATGCGTGTCAGTGAATAACCGCCAATAGCGCGCTCCGGCACGATAGCCACCGCCTCATGAGTGGCATCATCAACAACGGTTAAGTTCTTGATGAC
>JBDSQT010000142.1:0-5652 GCA_039929665.1 Paraperlucidibaca sp. | reverse complement strand
CATTAAGCGATGACATGACCTAGGCTCCCGCTACCTGAGCATGTGTACCATCAAACACCTCTGGCACACCGCGATGAAATTCGCTGGGAATGGCATCCCAAGCAGACTTTAACTCGCCCAGCAGCTGTCCCACTTCATCGAGCAGTGCAGGGTCATTGTCATTATTGGCCTGCAATAAACGGCGGCACATATAGTCGTAGAGATTCTCTAAATTGTCTGCCAGCAAGTGACCGTGACGCTTGTCGAGACTGGCTCGCAAGCTATCGATGATATCGATGGCGCGGCTGATGCATAGGCCTTTATCGGCGACATCTTTACGCTGCATATGACCGCGTGCGCGAGCAATACGATCGATAGCGCCGGCATAAAGCAGCTGAATCAGGCGATGCGGGCTGGCCGCCTCGACACTGGTTTGCGCACCAATGTTAGCGTAAGCCTTGGATGCGCGAGCCATGGCATAAGTCATTATCGTCTCCTTAAATCAGCGCGTGACATCAGCGCTAGCTACGATTAATAACGACCATTGGGGCAGAATCTTTAGGCCCATGGACTAATAAATCAGAGCAAACTGCCGAGCTGCGCGGCTAAAAATGAGCCGGTGCCATTGAGCTGAGTCAGCAATGAATCGAGCGCATTAAATTGCTTAGAATAGCGCGCCTCAATGCCCTCCATTCTGAAATCCAAGGCATCCCGCTGAGTGCTTAAGCCCTTCAATTGCGTTCGTAAGCCATCGGTACGCGAGGCCAATAAACCCTCATTACCAGCAAAGCTTTTCATCGCGGCATCGATACGTGTGGCAAAACCTTGGTCACCACTGAAGAACTTTGCCAGGACATCCGGTTGCTGCTCCAACAAGGCATCAAGTCGGGTGTTATCAATACTCAATGTCCCTGTTTTTGCCTGCGAGGTAATGCCCAGCTCCGAGAGTGTGTCGGCATTGCCGCTGGCACTACTGACCGCGGTATTGAGCTCATTGCGAATGACCGAGGCTAAACGCAGCGTCGTAGCATCGCCCTGTAACTGACCAGCCTGCTTGCTGCTGGGGTTATAACTGGTTAGTGCGCTTAGCGTGTTCTGCAGTGTGTTGTAGGCATATACAAAATTCTCCACCAGCTTTTTGCTGCTACCCGTGTCTTCACTAACACTCACGGTAAACGGGTTACCGGCATCGGCTTTGGTGGCCTTAAAGGTCACTCCTTCAACGACATCATCAAAGGTATTAGTACTGGAGCTGCGCGTAAAACCATCAACAATAATTTGTGCATCTTGCGCCGCCTGCTTCTCCACAAGACCATTGCTACTACTGCCAGCACTAAAACTAAAGGCCGCTAAGCTAGGTGGATCACCTGGAAGCAGTCCACCTAACGGTAAGGCCGGCAAGGGATTACCGCTCGTATCGCTGGCAATGATACTAAGCTCGCCAGCCACACCACTTTGCAAGCTGGTCACAACCAGATGATCGCCGTCATCGGCACGGACAATCGAGGCGCGTACAGTGGTGTTACCGGTGGCCGAATTAATGGCATCGCGTAAGCCGGCTAGACTGTTATTTGCGCTATCGATGTTGACTGAAAAGCTGGCGCTGTCATTACTAAAGCTTAAGCGCCCTTCACCTACTGGCGCTGAGCTATTAACAAAAGCAGCACTCGCGACCTGATGAGTCTGCGCCAAACGCTCAATCGAGACCCGATAGCTGCCAGCGACTGCTTTCGGTGAAGCGCTGACAGTGACCTGTTCAGGCTTACCAACACTTGTACTGCGAGCACTTAAGGTATCGCTATTGGTGAGCTTCGTGAGAGCTTGGCGAAACGTATCGACACTTGACTGCAATGAGCCGAACGCGGAGAGCCTAGTTTTCGCCTTCGACTCTTGCGCAGCAATACGCGCTGCCGGTGCCGCGCGCTCGGCAGCGACTAACTGCGAGACCAAACTATTGACATCAATGCCATTGGCACCGCTACTGGTAATGGTTGGCATGACTCACTCTCTTAAAGACCGGTGTGCTAAGTGCATGACGTATCTCCAAGCAACTATTCATTTAATGAAGACGACAAAGGGGCAGCGAGCCTGATGGCGTGCTGCCCTACTGCGCTGTCATTCCGCCAAGCCCTAGGGACTTGGCGGTGACGCTCGACCTTAACGAAGCAGGCTGAGCACACTTTGTGGCAGCTGGTTAGCTTGCGAGAGCATCGCCACACCGGCTTGTTGCAGAATCTGACCTTTCGACATATTTGCTGTCTCGGCAGCAAAGTCTGTGTCTTGGATACGACCGCGTGAGGCCGACAGGTTCTCAGAGGTCGACTGCAAGTTGGCAATGGTGGAGCTGAAGCGGTTCTGCACTGCACCCAAGTTACCGCGTGCCGTGTTGACTTCCGAAATGGCCTTATCTAAGTGCGCCATCGACTGTTGCGAGTTAGTGAAGCTCGACAGGTTCAGCGAGCCAATACCCGTTGTGGTCGTAGCGCTACCGGCTACACCCGCGGCAAAACCACCGCTGACAACTGCTGGTGCCGCACCAGCAACAGTGATGGCACCTGAGCTAGTCAACGACAAGTCGCCGGTGACTTTGTCATAGGATGCGCCTACGCCTGTTTGTGACGAAACACGGTTAATCGCCTCTGCCAACTGACCGGCACGCTCTTGTGCACTAGAGGCTGAGCTGATGGAACCGATGCTGACACCTGCGGCACTGGTTGGGCCATCGATAGTGATATCACCATCAGCAATTGATGTAGCAAAGCCTGTCAATGCTGAGGCATTCACTGTTGCCGTGTTACGTGTCAGCGAACCACCGAGAGCAGCTGTTTGCACATTGGCAATGGAGCTGATGCCAATGGTTTCACCGGCGTTAGCGCCAACTTGGAACTGCACACCAGCGAATGAACCGTCGAGCAATTTTGTGCCGTTGAAGCTGGTTTGTTCACCAACACGTTGGATTTCCGATTGCAGCGCAGTGAACTCAGTGTTCAGCGCATCGCGGTCGGCTTGGGTGTTAGTACCGTTTGACGACTGCACCGCCAACTCACGCATACGCTGTAAGTTGTTGCCAACTTCGCTGAGCGCGCCTTCAGCGGTTTGTGCTAGCGAGATGCCATCGTTGGCGTTACGCACAGCGACATTCAAGCCACGGATTTGCGACGTCATACGCTCGGAGATGGCCAGGCCAGCTGAGTCATCTTTAGCGCTGTTGATGCGCATACCGGTCGATAAGCGTTGCAGCGAATCAGCCATTTTGTTTTGTGATGTGCTCAAATTACGTTGAGCGTTGAGGGATGCGACGTTGGTGTTAATGGACAGAGCCATGGTGTTTCTCCCGTTCTACTTTTGGTAACTATGCGACCTCTGCCTAAATGGCTTTGTATCGCGGACACACTAGTTATCGAACTAAATTTTGGAGACTTGAGGTGGTTTTACACTCGCACTACAAATGCCAGCACAGACTTACAAATAGTTGAATAACGACAGGCCTTGAACTTGCACATAAGCCTTCTGAGCTGCCTGTAAACCACTGAGTTGCAACGATAATTTGCTATACGCCTCGGCAATATCAATATCTTCGTTGTCTGACTTCAAGGCAGATAACTGCAAGCTGCTACTGGCATTAGTTTCAGACTGCTGATCAATCTGGTTAAGCCGCACACCAATGCCGGTGCGCACATCGCTTAAATGATCGAGACCACGATCGAGCACCTTAAGTGCCTTTGCCATCACCTTATTCAAGCCATCGATCGTGATCGTAGAGTCACTCAAGTTGTAAGGCTCAGTCGGGTCTGCAGGTATTGTCGGTGGCAGCACAGGCTCCAGCCCGCCACTGCGCGGCGTCTCTAGTGCAGCCGCGATTTGGCGTAGCGCTTTAAACAAATCAAGCTGCCCCGCGGCGATATTGCTGGGATCGGCGGGTACTTGCTGAAATACCGCCGCACCGGTGTCGCCATCGGCAATTTGCCGACCAGGACCAATACTGACTAAGCGCTGGCCGGCATGGCTATTGGTTAGCACCGCCTGCGTGGCGTTATCGAAGCTATACGGCGCTTTATCATCCTGATAACCACCGAATAAATAGTGGCCATTGCCATCTTGGCTATTGGCGAGCTGCATCAGTGACTTCACCTGCTCACGAATCTCTACGGCCGTGGCCGCGCGGCTTTCATTACTTTGCGTACCATTATTGGCACCCACCACCAACTCACGCACGCGCTGTAGCACTTGCACGCTGCTAGTGACGGCATTTTCTTCTTCGCGCAAACGACCATCGACCAATATCGCTTGTTTGTCGAACTGTGCAAGACGGTCCAGGCTGCGTTGCATGGTTAGGCTTTGCTGTGCCGCCACCGGATCTTCCGAGGCATTTTGAAAGCGCTTACCTGAAGCCACTTGCTGCTGGGTTTTAGTGAGCTGCAGCTGTTGGTCCATCATGCCGCCAATAGCTTGGCGATAAATTTGCTGTGTCGAAATACGCATCATAGGCCTCCACACTCACGCCTTAGCGAAAGGCATTAATCATGGTTTGGAAAAGCGAGTTGGCGACGCTGGCAACTTGTGCCGAGGCTTGGTAAGCCTGCTGATAGCGCAGCAAGTTGGCCGCTTCCTCGTCAAGGTTGACGCCGCTGACCTCATCGCGCCGAGCCGTCGCTTGCGTCAATAATGTTTCGTGTGCCGCGGCACCGACTTGCGCACTGCGCGTAGTGGCAGCGACTTTACCGAGCATGTTCTGCACACCATCGCCCAAGGTCGCGGTGCCATTGGCGAGGACTTTTTTCCCCTCAAGCCCGGTCAGTGCAAGCATGTTGCGGTTATCACCGGGGCCGGCGCTGGCGTCATTGCCGGCAGCGGCAATTTTTGCTGGATCGGTGATGGCGACTGCTATGGATTTTGCCGACAAGCTGGTTGGTGCTATTAAAAACTCATCGTTGAGCGCCGCGGCACCGCTCACCACCATCGCAAAGCCTTCAGCACTCAATGGATTTGCCGCACTACCATCGCCTGTCAGGCTAATGACTTGGTTGTTAGCGGCGTTGCGCAGCTGCCAGCCGGTATCAGTCTGGCGCAGTACATAGGCGTTGCCGGTCAGGGCAAAGGCATTGCTCGGCGTTACTGCGAGCGTGGCCGTACCGGCGTTACTGCTCGATGCCTGCGGCTCAATGGCGGCGATGCTGAATAAGTCACCGCCAGCATCACCGCGTAAATCGATGCCTTGTGCGTGCTGATCGTTAAAGGCTGTCGCCAATTGATTGGCGAGTAGGCCGAGCTGGTTGCGTGTGGGCGCCAACACATTGTCACGAAAAGCCATGGCACCGCCTAACGACCCACCTTCCAGTGAGCCACTGATCTCGCCTTGGCCGGCAAAGCTGATTTCCGCGCGAGTGGGATCGAAGCGATTACTGGTGACAATCAATGTACTTGCCTGCGTACCCAGCACCAAGGGCTGGCCATTGCCGACAAAGACACTCATGGAGCCGTCTTTTTGCTCCAAGGTGCTGACACGAACAATTTTGTTTAACGCCAACACGGCATTGTCGCGTTGATCGAGTAAGTCATTGGGCTGACCGCCCTGACCTACCGTGCGACTGATCGATAGGTTCAAGTCGGCGATGCGCTTGCTCAGGCCATTAAGCTCGCTGACCGAAGCCGAGATGCGCGTATTGATTTCAT
>JBDSQT010000141.1:0-13818 GCA_039929665.1 Paraperlucidibaca sp. | reverse complement strand
CGTAAACGCGATACCGCATCGTATTCATAAAGACCTTGCTGGGCTTTAGTCGTGGACTTGATATGCCATTGGATCAATCGCGTACCAAAGGCCTCTGCCACTTGCTCGGCCAACAGCGTTTTGCCGGTGCCAGGCTCGCCCTTAATCAATAGCGGCTTTTGCAGTGTTACGGCGGCATTCACTGCCAAGGTCAGTTCCGGCGTGGTGATGTACTGATCGGTTCCAATAAATTGCATATCAATTCCTATCGCTAAACAGTAAATGGTGTCGTTACTTTAAAGGATCACTGGCCATCGCCTAGGCGGCGTCGCTACGCCGCAACATGGCATCGATGACCAAGACAATTCCGGCCATAAAGCACCAAGGCAATAGCGCTTTCACAGCCCCCAGCGGGTTTTTCGCGAGCAGCTCAAACACTAGCGCAATGGTCGCCGGTAATACCGTGAGCTGACCTTGGCTCAAGGCCAGCGTCGGCGTAAACAACAGAACGGCTAACATTAGGCGCACTAGGCGCTTAAATTGGCTGCTGCCCCGCAATAGCAAACTACTGGTGAGCCACCACACCAATAGCGCAGAGACTATATAAACCGGCCACATCAGCAAGGTGATTTGTGCTTCAGTCATCACTGGCCTCTGCTGCATCACGGCGCTGGTGACGCCAGGCCGGTGCTTGATCTGAGTTAATCAGCCACGGCTCACGCGGTGGCGGCATCTGTAAATAAAAGCCTTTTGACTCGATCTGGCCTAGCACCTGCACAATATCGGCACGTGCCAAGGGTCGCTCAGCCGACAGCATGATGTCGGTGACGTGAACAGGAACGCCAAATTGCGTCAATAAGGCCTCGGGCAGACGCTTTATGCCTTCTGCTCTTAAGGTGTAGACGTACATTTCGTCTTTTTTTCGACTTTTGTAAATGGAACAAAACACACGACTCATGGTTTTATCTCGATTTCACACTGGCTAGGCGCAGTGCAGACCATTCATCTAACTGCACCTGATGTGCCGTTAGTACGCTGGCTATCACGGGTGCGATATAGGGTGCACGCCAACCGCTAAGTTGGGCAAGTGCTTCTTCCACGGAACTATCCACCGCCTGCAGCACAATGCGCTCGGCCAGACGCTTACGCCAGAGCACTTCCAGAGGCATCGCGAGTGAGTCGGCAAGTGTTTGCATGGCACGCTTAAGTGCATCAAAGAGCTTGCTGGCTTCGCGCGGCAACGGCGTGGCCACTGGTGTCGGCCATGCGTCACTATGGGCTTTTGCTAGCGCCATTAGTGCGCTGAGCTCTTCGCCATCTTTGCGAGCTACGCGCGGGTTGAGCTCACTTATTTGGCGATAATCTTGAGCACACTGCGGGGGGTTCACCGCCATCTCAAATAGCGACAAGGGCTTCAGCAAATGCCCACGCGGCACATCACGGCGCATCGCTTCTATTTCTCGCCACTGCATAAGCGCCTGTAGCACGGCACTCTGTTGACGCGATAAGCGCCACGCATTGCCATGGTCACGCCAAAGCTCATGCGCAACACCGGCCTTAGACACGCGACACACTTCAGCACATTCGGCAGCAAAAAATGACCAGAGATTTTTCGCCTGCAAACGCTCACGTGCGACCTCATAGAGCGCGGGCAAATGCCGGACATCCAGCGCAGCGTAGTTGAGCTGCTGCTCGCTGAGCGGTCGCGCCAGCCAGTCGGAGCGCGAGGCATCTTTTGGAATGTCGATAGTGAGCACTTGCGCCAAGGCTTTTTGATAGCCCAGCTGCAAACCCTCACCGAGCATGGCTAAGGCAATTTGCGTGTCATGCACCTGCCCCACAGGGCCTTCGCTATAGGGTGTGAGGACCTCTAAGTCCTCTGAGCAGGCATGCATGATTTTCAGCGGGCCATTTGCCCCCAGTAATGGCGCTAGACACGACAAGTCGCGGATAGCCACAGGGTCGACAAGCATTTCGCCGTGGCCATCTCCGAGTTGAAGCAAGCCAAGCTTAGGGTAAAACGTATCGACACGAATAAACTCCGTGTCGATGACCAGTGGTTGGGCATGTTGCCACCGCGGCACACTGTCGGTGAGCGCGGTAACATCGGTAACGAGGGTGAAATCGGGCACTAAAGATCCAGTTGTTTGGCAATTACTTCGTTCATGATCTCATAGGTACCGCCGCCAATGGAGAGAATCCGGTTATCGCGATACAAACGTTCGACTAAGGATTCACGCATATAGCCCATGCCGCCGAAAATTTGCACAGCTTCAGTGGTAACAAAATCACTAACCTGGGTGGCAAAGTTTTTCGCCATCGAGACTTCTTTCAATGACGGAATGCCCTCACTCATCCGTGCCGCCACGCGATAGGTAAACTCACGGCTGGCCTCCAAGCGCGTGGCCATATCGGCGAGCTTGTGGCGAATAATGGGCATCCGGCCTAAGTGTTTGCCGAAGGCCTGACGCTCTTTGGCCCACCGTAGGCTTTCTTCTAGCGCCAGTGTTGAGGTCATATTGGCCATGACCGACAAGTTCAAGCGCTCCATTTGAAAGTTGCTCATGATCAACAAGAAGCCAGCATTTTCGCTGCCGATAAGATTGCTTGCCGGCACCTTTACCTCGTCAAAAAACACTTCAGCCGTATCCGAAGCCCACCAACCCATTTTGCGTAATGGCTTACCTGTCGACACGCCATCTAGGTTGCGGTCGATGACCAATAGGCTGATGCCGGCATAGCCTGGGCCGCCAGTGCGCACAGCGGTGACGTAGAAGTCAGCGCGAATACCCGAGGTGATATAGATTTTGCTGCCGCTCACAACATAATGGTCGCCGACACGCTCAGCGCGCGTTTTCAGACCGGCAACGTCGGAGCCACCGGAAGGCTCCGTGATCGCCAGTGCGGCAATTTTTTTACCTTGCAGCGTGGGTACGGCATAGCGCTGGCGTAGATCGTCGCTGCCCCATTTCACGATGGGCGGCAGCGCGATATCCAGTGAGCCAAGGCTGGCGGCAAAACCACCCGAACCGCTGCGCATGATTTCTTCGGTCATGGCAATTTTTAAGAAAATATCTTCGCCGGTACCGCCTAACTCTTCGGGGTAGCCAACACCGAGTAGACCGGCATTTGCGGCTTTTTCATACATGTCGCGCGGAAAGCTACCCGCCTCTTCCCAATCATTGATGTGAGGTAGCACTTCGCGGCTAACAAATTGACGCGCGCTGTGACGGGCTTGCTCATGGGTTTCGTTAAAATACGTGGGGTAAAGCGACATGACACACTCCTGAATCGCCGATCGAAATAACGGCGTGACCGGGCGGTTCTATCATTCATTACTGCTTTGCTCAAGAACTACTTGGCTGGAGTAATGCCAAACGCTAACGCACGCTCAATATCGAGCACGGAAAATGGCCAATACACATAGTCGCCAGTACTCAAGCGCAGCACGGGGATATGTTCAGCAAACTGCTCACAGAGTGTCTCATCAAGCGCGATGTCGATGTGTTGCCAGGATACTGGCCGCACCAAGCTGAGCTGCTGGAGCACGCGCTCGGCGTCATCGCACAGATGACAGCCAACAGTGCCCAGCAGCGCTAGCACGCCCTATGCCTCAGGACGGCTACGATGGCGAATGCGCCAGCAGCGGTGAATTTTCAGGTTACGCTGATAATCAAAGCCGATGGTCGAAGCGCTGATGTCTTCAATCTCAAACTGCGCGGTGAGTGCATCATCAAGCACAAACTTACGGAAGTTATTGGAGAAATACAGCGTGCCGTCAGGCGTCAGTAGACGCATAGACAGCTGCAACATACGCACATGGTCGCGCTGTACATCGAAGACATCTTCACTGCGTTTTGAGTTTGAGAAAGTCGGTGGGTCAAGGAAGATCAGCTCGTACTGCTCAATCGGGCGCGCCGCCACTTCTTCCTGTAGCCAGGCCATGACATCGGCCTGAATCAGGCGGTTTTCGGCATCGGGCAGACCATTTAAAGCAAGGTTGCGCTCGGCCCAGAGCAGATAGGTTGGCGATAAATCGACGGTAGTTGTACTTAGAGCGCCCGCTAAGGCGGCATGTACACTGACCGTGCCGGTATAGGCAAAGAGATTGAGAAAATGTGTCCCTTCTGCTTCGCGAGCAATGCGCTCACGCATCGGGCGATGGTCTAAAAACAGCCCCGTATCGAGATAGTCGGTGAGGTTCACTAAGAGCTGTGCCTGACCTTCTCGCACCTCGAAAAACTTACCACGCTTGGCTTGTTTCTCGTATTGCTGCTTGCCGCTTTGGCGCTCACGCACCTTTAAAAATACCTTATCGCGATGCAGGCCCATGATGTGACGAATCGATCGCAGCGCGAGCTTAAAGCGCATCACGGCCTTTTCGGGGTCGATGGTTTTCGGCGGCGCGTATTCCTGCACATGCAAACGACCGTCGTAAACATCAATCGCCAAGTTGAATTCGGGCAAGTCGGCATCATACAAACGGAAGCAGCGAATGCCCTCAGCATTGGCGATTTTTAGCGCCGCTTTCAGGTTTTTCTGCAGACGGTTAGCAAAATCCATGGCCTCAGGCGGCAGCTCATCATCACTCGGGTAAAACGCCAGCGGCAGTTCAGCCTCGGCTGGAATAACACGACCGTGACGCGCGAAAATAGGCAGCGCACCGTTGAACATGCGCTGGGTATTTTTGTGCTCTAAGCCTAAGGCATCGGCATGCTCAATATTGGCGGCCAGCACCACGGCGTCCCAATTCGGCAAATGCTTACGCAGCGCGCGGCCGAGTGCGCGATAGACATATTTAACGCTGTCTTCCTCGCCCAGACGCTCGCCGTAGGGCGGATTGGTGGCAATCACGCCTGGCACCGTGAAGTTTTCACCAGCACCCGTCTCCGCGGCATCCCAATCACCCGGCAATGGCCAGTCGCCAATACTGTGTTGCGCGAAATGCATCCATTGCGCGACACCAGCGGCTTGCGCATTGCGTTGCGCACAGCGCAATGCTTCGGCATCAGAGTCAAAACCGACTAATTGCGGCGGGGCTTTTTGCTGGGCAGTCAGGCGCTTGGCCACCGCCTCATCGCGCACTTCGCGCCAGACATTGACGTCATGACCCAACCAGCCTTCAAAGCCAAAGCGCACACGCGCTAAGCCTGGAGCAATATCGGCCCACATTTGTGCGGCCTCGATAAGCACCGTGCCGGAGCCGCACATCGGATCGAATAAGCGACCTTGGCCACGCGCTGGCCAGCCCGCTTGCATGAGCAGAGCAGCCGCCAGCGTTTCTTTCAGTGGCGCCTCAGTTTGTGCGACTCGGTAGCCGCGCTTGTGCAAGCTATCGCCGGAAAAGTCGATGCTGACGCTGATATTTTCTTCTTCAATAAACAGGTGCAGGCTGAGATCGGGCTGCTCGCTATCGACCGATGGACGACTGCCGGTGCGGTCGCGAAAACGATCAACAATGCCGTCTTTCAAGCGCAGGCTGGCAAAGCGCGTATGCGTAGTCACGCCTTTGGCGGCGGCGGCACGAATGGCAAAGGTCGCCTCTGCGCGCAGGACATTTTCCCAGGGATATTTCAGCGCGGTTTCAAAGAGCTTGTCGGGGTCGCCGGAGGGCACACTAAACAAGGGCAACAATACCCGTGACGCCAAGCGCGACCATAAGCACATCCGATAGCCTGTGGCTAAGTCGGCCTGCACCGAAATCGCGCCTTTGAGCTGGCGTGGTTGCGTGGCGCCAAGTGCCAGCAGCTCATCGAGCAATAGCTCATCAAGGCCATCAGCTCCGGTGACAATCCATTCGCGTAAAGTGGGTGTTGCGGCTACTTCAGAAACTGCGCTCATTGGTTTTCGCCTGATGACGTGTCAGCTACTTGCTGCTGAGTATTTTCGGGGGCTAAGGACGCGCTCGCGTGCTGAGCGGCCTTCACGTGCATGGCGCGCGAAGCGCCCAAAATTGCCTGACGAATCACCTCAGGACCTTCGTAAATAAAGCCGGTGTAGATCTGTAGCAAGGACGCACCGGCTTGAATTTTTTCGGCTGCTGAATCGGCATTGGCAATGCCGCCAACGCCAATCAATGGCAGCTTGCCATCAAGAGCGGCATTGAGTTCCCGCAACACACGGGTGGCGGATTCGCGCACAGGGCGCCCACTCAAGCCACCGGCCTCATCCGCGTATTGCAGGCCCGCAACGGCTTGGCGGCCAATGGTGGTATTGGTCGCAATCACACCATCGATGCCTTGCAGTAGAAACACCGAAGCCATCGACTCGACTTCAAGCAACGCTAGGTCGGGCGCGATTTTCACTAACAGCGGCACGTACTTGCCATGTGTTACGGCGAGCGCTAACTGTTTGGTTTTTAGCACTTCCAATAGGCGCTGCAAGGCCGCTTCGCCTTGCAGGCTGCGCAGACCTTGGGTGTTTGGTGAGGAAATATTGACCGTGATGTAGCTTGCGTGGGCGTAGACTTTCTCTAAGCAAATCACATAGTCATCGACGGCATTTTCCATCGGTGTATCGGCGTTTTTACCAATATTGATGCCTAAAATACCAGAATATTTAGCGCGCTGGACATTGCGCACGAGCGCATCGACGCCGTCGTTATTAAAGCCTAAGCGATTAATGATGGCATCCGCTGCGGGCAAGCGAAACATGCGTGGTTGCGGGTTGCCTGGCTGTGGCCGTGGGGTGGTGGTGCCGATTTCAATAAAGCCAAAACCGAGTGCCGCCATGGCATCGATGTAGTCGCCGTTTTTATCGAGACCTGCCGATAGGCCGACTGGGTTGGGAAAGCTTAAGCCCAACACAGACACAGGCTGCGACGGTGGCTGTGGCCAGCGCTGCATCAAGCCCATGCGCTCAGCCCAGCTCAGGCTGCCAAGCGCGACATGGTGCGCGGTTTCAGGTTCAAGTTGAAACAAGGCGGCGCGCGCCAACGAATACCACATCAGTTACATCCCACAGCATCAAGAGGCGCGAATTATACGCCATGGCACGCGGCAAGAGACACCGCGTGCCAGCTCGTGGCGAATTAATCCTTAGCCGCACGAATACGCGTCAGCGTCTCGCGCGTATCGGATGACAACTCGCCCGCCAATAGCGCATCGAGCTCGCGCAACACCAGCGCTTGACGCGACTCATCAAGCTTATGCCATATGCCGAAAGCGCCGCCTAAGCGCGAGGCCAGCTGCGGGTTACGCGCATCGATGGCGAGTAACTGCACGGCCAGCAAGCGATACCCTCTGCCCTCACTATCGTGAAATGCCACGGGGTTGTTATTGGCAAATTGACCGATGACGGCACGCACACGATTAGGCACGCTGGCATCGAAGTCAGCATGCGCGAGCAAAGCTTCCACGATCGCACGAGTCTCCGCGTGAGGCGCACTGGTTTGCGTGGCGAACCATTGATCGAGTACCAAGGGCTCATGCTTCCAACGAGCGTAGAAAGCCTGCAAAGCAGCATCGGCACCGGGTAACTGGTGATGCACCAACGTAGTCAGTGCCGCCTGCTCAGCGCTCATATGCGGCGCGGCATTGAGCCAGCGCTGAGCAATGGCGGCGGCGCTGGCTGGCTGCACATGCGCCAGACCATCGAGTGCTAACGCGGCTAAGCTGCGCGCGGCCATCGCTTGGGCAGTATAGGCATAGGGCATGAGCATCTGTTGCTGAGCCAGTAACGCTTCCAGTGTGCCTTGCAATGGCGTAAGCACTTGCATCAGCAGGCTGTCGCGCGCGCGCTGCAAGGAGGCCGGATCAAAGCAGCTAACCTGATCAGACAGATAGGCAAGGCTGGGCAGCTGTAACATTTTGGCCGCCAGTGCTGGATCCTGCGTCGCCAGTGATGGCCACATCTCTGCCATGGCAGCGGCCAATGTGCTCGCTTGTGGCTGACGTGCACGAAGATCACCACGACGATACTGCTCAGCCCGCACGAGAATCTCGCGCGTGGCTAAGGCATAGCTCGCGGACCAGCGATTAAAACTATTGCTATCGAGACGAATCAGTTGCGCGAGATCAGCATCACTGAGCTCAGCTTGCACACGGACTGGCGCGCTGAAATCACGAAATAGTGAGAGCACGGGCATTTCAGCGACGCCATCAAACTGCCAGGTTTGCTCAGCCTGCTCTAGCATCAGCAGGTGCTCATTGGCCTGTACACCTTGCCATGCCGTTGAGAGTTCACCCTTAAGGCCGATAAAGCCTAGGCGCACCGGAATCGGCAAGGCCTCAGGCACGGAGCCAGCGCGCGCAGGCTGAGTTTGCGTCAAGGTTAGCGTGAGTTGCTGCTTAGCCTGATGCCAGGCACTGCGCACACTGACCACCGGCGTGCCGGGCTGGCGATACCAACGCAGCCATTGCGCGACAAAAGTTTCGACGGCGATGTCATTGGCTGCGGCCATGCTGCCAAGGAAATCCTCGACAGTCGCGGCTTGGCCATCGAAGGTTTTGAAGTAATGATCGCTGCCACGCCGAAAGCTATCGGCACCTAAAAAAGTGTGCAGCATGCGGGCAATTTCCGCGCCTTTTTCATACACCGTCAGTGTGTAGAAATTATTGATTTCGACAAATGACTCTGGGCGTACGGCATGAGACAGCGGGCCAGCATCTTCGGCAAATTGATGGGTTTGCAAAAATGCCACATCCTCCAAGCGCTGAACTGCGGCAGAGAGTTGATCGGCGGAAAATTGCTGATCACGAAAGACCGTAAAGCCTTCTTTTAAACACAGCTGAAACCAGTCGCGGCAGGTCACGCGATTGCCGCTCCAGTTGTGGAAGTATTCATGCGCTACCACCGACTCAACACGCTGAAAGCCAGCATCGGTGGTGGTTGCCGGATGCGCCAAGACACAGCTGGTATTGAAGACATTCAAGCCTTTGTTTTCCATCGCACCCATATTGAAATGCGACACAGCAACGATCATGTAGCGATCAAGATCGTACTCGCAGCCGTAACGCTCTTCGTCCCAACGCATAGCGGCCTGCAAGGAACGCATGGCGTGCTCGCACTTATCTTGATCGGCCTCATCGGTGTAAATCTCTAATGCCACAACGCGGCCACTGACCGTGGTGAAGCTGTCACGAAGACAGGCCAAGTCGCCGGCGACTAAGGCAAACAAATAGCTCGGCTTTGGGTGTGGATCTTCCCACGTTGCCCAATGACGGCCATCATCTGCATCGCCGCTAGCGACGCAATTGCCATTGGAGAGCATAATTGGGCAGCTGGCTTTGTCGGCGATGATGGTGGTACGAAAAGTCGACAGTACATCGGGTCGATCCGGGTATAGCGTAATTTTGCGAAAACCCTCTGCTTCGCATTGCGTGCAATACAAACCATGCGAGCGATACAGGCCTTCTAGCGCAAGGTTTTGATCGGGATAAATGCGCACACGCGTGCTCAGTACACCACCCTCCCCGGCACCAGCAAACTGCCACTTCTCTTCTTGCCATTGCCAGTCAGTAGCGCTCAGTGGCTGGTCATTCCAGGCGACTGAGCGTAGCTCTAAGTCGGCGCCGAGCAAGGTCAAGACGGCGTCTTTTGGTGCCGAGACCGCGCGCCTAAAGCGTAATTCGGCACTGACGTCGGTGTAATCGCTAAACAGCTCAAAGCGCAGCTCAGTGTGTTCGAGCGCGTAGTGTGGCGCTTGATAATCTTTTAGATAAATTGTCTTCTCAGTCACGCCAACTTCCGTCTTCATAACACTGTCACTTCCCATTCATAACCGGTGTATTTGCGTACATTGAGCACGCCTGTATCGAACAATAAATATTGACCTTTAATACCCGTCAGCACGCCTTCAACCACGCCCTTTTCTGGCGCTAAAGATTTAGCTTTTGCAGCAAATTGCTGCACGGGATAACTCAGCGCTAGCGCCTGAGCTTCTAGCGGTTCAATCTGACCGGGATATTCCGCCATCAAGGCATCTAGCTCCGCATGACAGAGTTCGAACAAACGCTCGCGCTCAGCGATCAAATCGATGTCCGCGTATTCGCCTTTCACCAGCGCCTGCCATTTGGTTTTATCGCTGATGTGCTCAGCCAAGACGACTTCAATCAGTCCTGATAAACGCCGCGTGGCGACGCGAAAAATCGGTAACGCCTGACCCGCGCCCTGATCTATCCAGCGTGTTGGAATTTGTGTTTCACGGGTAATGCCTACTTTCACGCCGGTTGAGTTTGCCAAATAGACGATATGCGGGATCATGCAGTTGGTCTCGCCCCAGCTCGGCTCACGGCATGTCCCTAAATGATAATGGCAAGTCTCAGGCTTCATAATGCACATATCGCAGGCGGCTAAAGAGATCAGGCAGCGATAACAATAGCCCTGACTAAACGACTTATTACTCGACTTACCGCAGCCCACACAGGTGATACGCTCTGAACAACTGATGCGCAAAGACTGACCAATATACTCATTAAGCGCGAAGTCGACGCCATCGAGCGGCAAAAAATAACGCAACGCGCCGTCACCTAAGGCTTGTTGGTCGACCCGCATTTTCCGTACAGTACCGCGCATATCGTCTCCTTATGCTGGGGCGAAATTAGGATATTGCTATGCCCGATAAGTCTAGTGCTGCTGCGCCCAAAGACTCCATGCTCCTCGCCCCCGCTGTCGAGCACTTAATCGTTGATGTCCTTGAGCATATGGCTGAAGGCTCAAGTTGCTTATGGGTTGCTGATGCGGCACTGACGATGCCCGCTGCTGCCAAGATGACATGGACAGCGCGCACGCCAGAGGCCCTACTCAGCGAGCCTTGGCAGCAGCGCTACGCACTCGCCATTACCTATTTGCCCGACGCTTTAGCTACAACGCAAGCCATACACTTGCTGTCTAGCCTACGCGATTTACATGCTCGGCAAGTATTGGCGTTTATCCCGCTCAATGCGTATCACTGGCAAGCGGCCGATCTGCTCGCATTGGGCATGCAGCGCCATGCGCGATTTGAGCATCAACAGCAGCTCGTCGAGGCCTGGAGTTTTGACATCCGCACGTATAAAGCCGTACCTGACTGGCTCAACCCGCGGTTTTGGGCAAACCCCGAAAAGTGGGGAAAGTTTCGCTGGTAAATCGATTGCTTAGTGCAGAAATTTCACCGGCCTTTCAGCCATCGATGGATCGTCGCAGACCTCACCCTCTTTATGCTCTTTGTGAATGTATCCACTGTGTTCAGTGACCGGCAAATGCTGCTTTTCCCATACAATGACGGCCTGCAAGCAGGTCTCTAATTGCGCAGGCGTCAAGCGTTTGCCATCGGGCCATTTACCCAGCTCCACAGCACGCCTCAAGTTGGCGACAATATCGGGGGTCAGCACATCGAGCATGCGTGCCAATACGGCTTCGTTCATGTTGCTCTCTTCATTAGTTAATCAATGCCGGCTTGGTGACTATTCCAACCCAGCTTGGTTCGGCAGGCCGCGTAAAAATCATGGCCTGGCGGGTGTAGCAAGCGCAGCTTAAATGGATGTTTGCGCACATAAATCCAGTCACCGGCCTGCAGAATCTGTCCAGGCTGGCCATCGGCGCTCACGCGCGGAGGAATATCCGACAACACTAAAAGTTTAATCTCACTATTACCATCGACGACAATAGGACGACTGCTAAGTGTGTGCGGGTGCATAGGCACTAGGCCAATGGCATCGAGGCGTGGATGCAAAATAGGGCCACCACCTGACAAGGCATAGGCAGTCGAACCTGTCGGTGTGGAGATAATCAGACCATCGGAGCGAAGACGATAGACAAACTGGCCTTCGATGTAGAGCTCAAATTCGATCATGTGCACGGTGGTGCCCGTGTGCAAAATGACATCGTTGAGCGCCAGCATTTCGCTTTCTTCGCGGCCATCGCGCACTACTGTGGCACTCAGTAGAAAGCGCACATCTTCGCTGTATTGACCGGCGAGCACCGCGCCAACTTGCTGCTCAATTTCGCTGGGCAAAACATCGGTAAGAAAGCCTAAACGGCCTCGGTTAATGCCTAACACTGGTGTATTGGCACGCGCCAAGGTGCGGCCTGCATGCAGCAAGGAGCCATCGCCACCGACCACAATGATCAGGTCACAGGCCTCGCCAAGCTGTGCTTTTGAGCAGACTTGAATGTCATCTCGCGCCATGATGGCAGCCGTGTCATCGTCATAAATGACGTGGCGACCTTGTTCGACGAGGAAACGATGCAGATCGCTTAATGTGTCAGCCACCGCGGCATTGCCGGGGCGACCCATTAAGCCAATATTTCGAAAGGAGTCCATGGGCTAGCCTTTAGCGCGTTGCAAATAGTCTAGCGACTAGCATCCATGGGCGAAAGGCGTTTTAACGGATGTTTCTGATGGTCTTGGTAAATATACGCTGAGTTAAATCTCGACCGCGTCGTCGTAGCTAGGCTCATCGGTCAGCCACGCATCTAACTCATCGCGCTCCCACAACTCTTCTCGTTCCATATCCATTGTTTTTATCTCTACTGTTTTCTTATTGGGTCAGCAGAGTTAAACGCAAGAAAATGACAGCTCGATGACAGTGAATTAGCGCTTCGCGACGACCTGCTGCGCCACCACCGGATTTTGCTTACGATCGCCACGTAATAAGCGCTGCCAGAGCGTGCTATCGGGCCACTCGGTTTGCACCTGCTCTGAAAACTCCACGCGTGCCATGTCTACTGGGCCAATGCGCGGGTTATCGATGTCGGCACGGAAACACTGGGCATAGCCCGTCGTAGTTTCATGGACAATAACTGAGTGCAGAGCCACATCCTGCTCGCCGTTAGCCATATCGGTCAGGCTCAACGCGCGGTCGACTAAGGTGAAGAATACCCGTGAAAACTGCTCTGCCGATGGCGACACCGGCAGCGCCACCCAACGCGCACTAAACTGCTTACAGGCGGCAATATAGTCCGCGTCGTCGTCATCCCAAAATGCCACGGCATGATCGAAGGCATCGATAAGGTTGCGAATATCGTCTTTCATTAGGCCAAAGTCATAGACCATCTGGCCGTTATCTAGGGCATGCGCCTCAAGCAAGACTTCCACCTGATAGCTGTGGCCATGAATTGAGCGCTTGCAGCGGTCACTGCTGCAATTACGCACAATATGCGCATTTTCAAAGCGAAACAGCTTTCGAATTATCATGCACCCACTCGCAATATCGTGTGAAAAAAACAGCCCTTTGTGGTCCATAGTCTAGCAAAACCACGCGATGGGCGGCGGCTTTTTCAGTCGCAAGTTTTGCGGCAGGCTTGTACAATCGCCAACGGCTTGTGTTGTCACTTGGGCTATCCGCCCATGATCCCTGACAACCTCTATTCAAACGCCCCATCAGGAGTTTTATTCATGAAGCAGCCCATTCGCGTAGCAGTCACCGGCGCCGCCGGCCAAATCGGTTATAGCCTGTTGTTCCGCATTGCCTCTGGCGAAATGCTTGGCAAAGACCAGCCCGTTATTTTGCAAATGCTGGAAGTGCCATTCGAAAAAGCCCAGGCCGCCCTAAAAGGCGTAATGATGGAACTCGATGACTGCGCATTCCCGCTGCTCGCCGGCATGATCGGTAGCGATGACCCCAACGTTGCCTTCAAAGATGCTGACTATGCTCTGCTGGTTGGCGCACGCCCACGCGGCCCCGGCATGGAGCGTTCAGATCTGCTGCAAGAAAACGCAAAAATCTTCACCGTACAAGGCAAGGCCTTGAATGATGTCGCCTCGCGCAATGTCAAAGTGCTAGTCGTCGGCAACCCAGCCAACACCAACGCTTACATCGCGATGAAATCAGCGCCTGATCTGCCAGCGAAAAACTTCACCGCCATGCTGCGCCTGGACCACAACCGCGCCCTGTCGCAGGTTGCCGCCAAGCTGGG
>JBDSQT010000140.1:0-5287 GCA_039929665.1 Paraperlucidibaca sp. | reverse complement strand
GGGCATGCTGGCTATTCGTTTTGGCCTGAGAGGTCCGAACATTGCCATCGCCACCGCGTGCACAACCGGCACGCATAGCATTGGCATGGCGGCACGGCTGATTGCCTATGGTGATGCCGAAGCCATGCTCGCTGGCGGTGCTGAGAAAGCCTCCTGCGCGATGGGCATGGCTGGTTTTGGCGCCGCACGTGCACTGTCTACTCGCAATGACGCACCCGAGGCGGCCAGCCGACCATTTGACCGTGATCGCGATGGCTTTGTCATGGGCGATGGTGCGGGCGTGGTGATGCTGGAGTCGCTAGAGCATGCGCAGGCGCGTGGTGCGCGTATTTATGCCGAGCTCGTGGGCTTTGGCATGAGCGATGATGCCTTCCACATGACCTCGCCAGTAGAGAACGGTGCAGGTGCTGCCAAATCCATGAGCAATGCCTTGAAAGATGCCGGACTTAACCCTGAGCAAGTCGACTATATCAATGCCCATGGCACGTCAACGGTAGCCGGTGATGTCGCTGAGTCATTGGCCATTGAGCATGTGTTTGGTGATCATGCCGGCAAGCTTGCCATCAGTTCGACCAAGTCTATGACCGGACATTTACTGGGTGCAGCTGGCGGAGTGGAGGCTATTTTCAGCGTATTAGCACTGCGTGATCAGATCGTGCCACCAACTATTAACTTAGATAATGTTGACCCGCAATGCCGCCTCGACTATGTGCCGCACACGGCGCGTGATCGTCGTGTTGATGTGGTGGTGTCGAACTCCTTTGGCTTTGGTGGCACCAATGGCTCGCTGGTGTTTCGTCGCCTGTGAGTACCTCGGAGAAGCCCAGCCACGCTCAGCAAACAGGCCCTGAGGGCAGCAGCTTGCCTGCAGTGATGATTTGGCGCAGCGCGGAGCGGCTCGATGCGATTGCTAGTGATGATCGTAGCCTGCGCTACGGCGATGGTCTGTTTGAGACTGTGCGCGTGCTGGCCGGCAAGCCGGTGCTCATGGAAGCGCATTGGGCACGCTTAAGTGTCGGTTGCGAACGCTTAGGTATTCCTGATGAGTCAATTTGGCGCGCCCATGTCGCGGCATTTTTAGCTGGCCGCCACGATGGCATTGTGCGTATTCAGGTCAGTGCCGGATCGGGTGGTCGTGGCTATGGCCGCCCCAGCCCCTGCCAACCCGTGTTGGTGCTGAGCTGGTTCGATGAGTCGATGCCGCCGCGCGCATGGTCGACACAGGGTATTTGCATTGGTGAGACGCGCTTAGGCCTGGCCGAGCAACCAGCGCTGGCCGGAATAAAACATAGCAATCGCCTCGAGCAAGTGTTGTTGCGTCAAGAGTTGAGTGCCATGCCGGAGTGCCAAGAGGCACTCGTCTACGATCAGTCAGGGCGTGTCGTAGAGGGCGTGTTTAGCAATGTCTTTTTCATTAGCAATGGCCAGTTACACACCCCCGCGTTGAGCCGTTGCGGCGTTCGTGGTGTCTTGCGCGATGCCTTACTGAACGCCTGTAATGAGCGCGCAATGCCGGTGCTAATTGGCGATTTTACGCGAGAGGATTTACTCAGCGCCGAGGCTATTTTTTTCGTTAATAGCATCAATGGGCTGTGGCCAGTGCGCCGCTGGTGTGTTGCTGCAAGGTCTGAGTCAGCACGTCTTAACCTAAGTCAGCCTGTCGGTGAAAATCTCCGTGGCCACGATAAGGCTTGGCGAATCGATCCAATCACCCGACAATGCCAAGACATCATTGCCCCGTGGTTTGCCAACGCATGAGCTCACTCGCTGTTAAAAATAAGCCAATTCGTAAACGCCGCTGGATACTGATGGCCATCTTGGTCGTGTTGGCGATTATTGCCTACCGTATTTTCCTACAGTCGGTGACCTTGCCAACCGAGGGCGTTAAGCTTCGTGTGGCGCGTGGCAGTAGCTGGCAGCAAGTGGCCATGCAGCTCAGTGACCAAGGCATTATCCATAGTCGATGGTCATTGCGCGCGTATTTAATGCTGCGTCCAGGCGAAGAAACTCTACTGCCCGGCGTGTTTAATTTTCGCCCACCGATGACGCTGGAACAGCTCGTTGCGCGTTTATCGCAAGCGCCTGATGGCACGCCGGCCATGCTGGTAATTGAGGGCACGCGGTATCGTGACCTGCTAGCGACCATTGCTGCGCGTGATGATGTGCGCCATAGCGTCGCTGAGATGAGCGATGCGCAAGTGCTCGCGGCGATTGGTGCCGATGAGTCGCATCCCGAAGGCCTGTTTGCACCCGACACCTATGTGATGGACGACGACTCGCGCGATATCGATATATTGCGCCGGCTGTATTTGCGGCAAAAACGCCTATTGGCCAATGAGTGGGCCAAGCGTGCGGCAGACTTGCCCTATAAGACACCGTATGAGGCGCTGATCATGGCGTCGATCATTGAGAAAGAAACTTCACGTAGCGATGAACGTACGCGAGTTGCTGGCGTGTTTGTGCGGCGCATGAAAATTGGCATGCGCCTGCAAACTGACCCCACGGTGATTTACGGCATGGGCGAGGCCTTTCGCGGCAATATTTCGCGGAAAGACCTGCGCGCCGCCACCGACTACAACACCTATCATATTGCTGGTCTGCCACCGTCACCGATTGCGTTACCTAGCCGCGCCTCGATTCACGCCGCACTACATCCGGCCGAGGGCGATGCCATCTTTTTTGTTGCCGATGGCCAAGGCCGGCATATTTTTTCCGCGACCTTAAAAGACCATAACAACGCTGTGAATAAGTACCAACGCTGATGACTCGTCTGGCGACTCTGAAAGGCTCAGTGCAATGGCCACGCTTCATCAGCCTAGAGGGTGGAGAGGGCGTCGGGAAAAGTACTAATCTCGCGGCCATGGCTGACCTGCTGCGCGCCACCGGCCGCGAGCTGGTGGTGACACGCGAGCCCGGTGGCACGCCTTTGGCCGAAGCTATTCGCGAATTATTGCTAGCGCCACGCGAGGAGCCCGTTGCGCCCGACGCCGAGCTCTTATTACTTTTTGCCGCTCGCGCACAGCATTGGCAGCAGGTCATTTTGCCGGCTTTGCAACGCGGTGCGTGGGTACTTAGCGACCGCTTTTTAGATGCCACTTACGCCTACCAAGGTGGCGGTCGTGGTCTCGACATCACGCTCATCGAGCGTTTGGCCGCACTGGTGCTCAATGGCCAAGGCCCGGCGCTGACTTTATTGCTCGATGTTGATGTTGCCACGGGCATGAGCCGCGCCATTGAGCGTGCTGCCTTGGACCGTTTTGAGCAGGAGCAGTTGAGCTTCTTTGAACGCGTGCGTGCGAGCTACTTAGCGCGTGCCGAGGCAGAGCCTGAGCGTATTAAACGCATCGATGCGGGCCAGTCCTTAATTGCTGTACAAGCCGATGTCGCGCAAGCCTTATCGGCCTATATTGATCATTGTGAGACTCACCATGTTGACTGATGTATATCCCTGGCAGCAGGGCATTTGGGCCTCGCTCAACCGCCTGCTAGTGGCCGAGCGCCTGCCCCATGCCATGCTTTTTGCCGCGCCTGCGGGCACGGGTAAACGCCGTCTCGCCGATGCGTTTGCGGCGCGCATGCTGTGCCAGTCGCCGGTGGCAGAGAATGCCTGTGGTCATTGCCGTGGCTGCCAGCTCTTAGCGGCCGGCACGCACCCGGATTACTATGTGCTCAGCCCTGAAGTTGATGGCGATAAAGTCAGCAAGGTGATCAAGATTGATCAGGCTCGAGCAGTGGTCAGCTTTGCCTCGCAGACCGCGCAAATGCAAGGCTATCGCGTGATCATTATTGAGCCGGCCGATGCGCTCAACACGGCTTCCGCCAATGCCATGCTGAAGACCTTGGAAGAGCCGGGTCAGCGCTGCGTATTCTTACTACTCACGGATCAGCCCACAGCTTTGCTGGCGACCATTCGTAGCCGCTGCCAACTACTGCCATTGAGCATGCCAAGTGATGATGACGCGCTGATCTGGTTGCGACCGCAGCTGAGTGCGCCAGCGATGGCTGAGACCCTGCTGGCCTTAGCACGCGGAGCACCCTTGGCGGCCTTGGCCTTGAGTGAGTCGCCATGGTTTGTGCAGCGTCAGCCTATTCTCGATGCCTTGCTGGCAGTCGGTAGTGGCGCAGAGCAGCCGTTAAGTGCGGCTAGTCAGTTCACCAAAATCGCCGCCACTGAGCAGATTACGGCGTGGCAGAGCTTGCTAGATGATGCGGTGCAGCAAGGCTTCGCTCCAGAATCGCCGGTGCGCCATAGCGATTTGCCGGCGCTGCAAAAGCTCGCCGAAATTAATGCCCAATGCTTGCTCGAGACGCTCTGGCAAGCTGTGGAAGCACGCCGCCTGCTTGACGACACTAACGTTGCTGCGGCGACCATTGTTGATAATCTGTGGTTGCACTGGGCTCGTGCGACCCGCCAAGGAGGCCATCATGTTCGTCGATAGCCACTGTCATTTAGATATGCTCAAGCTCGACCGTCACGACGGCTCGCTGGCACGGGCACTCGACGCTGCACGCTTGCGCGGTGTTGAGCATTTTCTCTGCGTCAGTGTGGAGACGGAGAAATTTGCCGATCTCTGCGCCATTGCCGAGCAGCACCCGGATGTATCGCTGAGCATTGGCGTGCACCCTTGCCACACCGATGCCCATGCCCCTAGCGTCGCTGAACTCTTGGCGCTGGCACAGCATCCGCGGGTAGTGGCTATTGGCGAAACCGGTTTGGATTACTTTCACGATGCCAGTACGCGTGAGCAGCAGCAGGCGCTATTTTCTACACATATTCAGGTCGCCCGAGAAACCGCTAAGCCATTGATTATTCATACTCGGTCGTCGCGTGACGATGTCTTGGCGCAAATGCGTCGCGAGGGTGCTGAGCGGGCTGTCATGCATTGCTTTACGGAGGACTGGGCAACGGCTGCGGCGGCGCTGGACTTGGGCTACTACATTTCTATTTCAGGCATTGTTACGTTTAATAAAGCACTAGAGCTGAAGGATGTGGCTAGGCGCATCCCGCTCGATCGTTTGCTGATTGAGACCGATTCTCCGTATTTGGCGCCAACGCCCAATCGAGGCAGGCCTAATGAGCCGGCTTACTTACCCGATACGGCAGCGCATATTGCCGAGCTGCGTGGGCTGTCGGTGGAAGCGCTGGCCGAGGCGACCACTGAGAACTTCAAGCGACTGTTTGGTCTGAAGTCTCTTTCGCCAATGGCAATGGCAGTCTAAACTATTGTCATCACAGATGATTTTTCCGATGGCGAGGGCTCGTTGATCCCTCGGCGACTCAAGGAGC
>JBDSQT010000139.1:0-14141 GCA_039929665.1 Paraperlucidibaca sp. | reverse complement strand
GAGATTGGTGGGTAACACGCTCCAACCTAAGCCTATCGACACCATCATCTTCAATGTTTCTAGATAGTTAGTTTCTAGGCTGACCTGAAGCTGTAAGCCCTCGCGCGCTAGCATGGCTTCGGTAATTTGCCGGGTAAAGGTGTTGCTGGCTGGCAAAATAGCCTCGTGTAAGGCCAAGTCAGCGGCCGCGATAGCGCCTTTGCTCGCGGCCTTGATCGCTAATGGATGCGTCGGTGCCGCCACCACACTCAATGGATCAGGCCAGATCACCTCGCTCAGCAAGCGATGGTCGGGTGTTGGCGGCAACGTCACAATGCCCAGCTCCAAGTCGCCGCTGCGCACCGCTTCATAAGCCTGTTCTGAGTCAATAAAGCGAATATCCAGCCGAACTTTTGGGTGTGCATGGCTAAACGCCCGCAAGGTCGGCGGCAAGCGATGCAGGCCGATATGATGGCTGGTGCCAAGCAGTAGCGTGCCAGTCAGTGGCGCTAGTAAGGGCGCTTGTGCTGTGGCCGCAACATCGCGGGCTTGGCGTTGCATATCATCAAGCTCATGCAGCCAATCGCGCGCACGCGGCAATAACGCCTGACCGGTCTCCGTCAGGCTAATGTGACGACCGACACGGTCAAACAGTGGCGTTTCCAGCTGAGTCTCCAGTTGGCTAATACGTTTGCTAATCGCCGGCTGCGTGATATGCAGGGCTTCGGCGGCTTGCGAAAACGACGCGAAGCGCGCTACTTCAACAAAGGCTCGCCATAAAGCGCTATCCATAGGTATTCCATTTGGTAATGGCTTATATGAAAACTATAAATTGGATTTATTCGACACGCTAGCCTATTCTCGCCAGCCTAAACGATATAAAACACCCAACGCGCGCGCTGAGCATGGCTTTACGCCGTCGCACGCCGATCAGGAGGCACGTATGGCTGGCAAAACCTTATACGACAAATTGTGGGATGACCACGAAGTGATGCGCCGCGATGATGGCTCGAGCTTGATCTATATCGACCGTCAGCTCTTGCATGAAGTTACTTCGCCGCAGGCGTTTGAAGGTTTGAAATTGGCTTCGCGTAAACCGTGGCGCTTAGATGCCAACGTGGCCACGCCCGATCACAATGTGCCGACTGAGCGTATTGAGCGTGCCGGCGGTGTGGCCGCGATTGCCGATGTGACCTCACGCATCCAAGTGCAAACCCTAGATGACAACTGCCGCGAATTTGGTGTGGTTGAGTTCACTATCAATGATATTCGCCAAGGCATTGTCCATGTGGTTGGCCCAGAGCAAGGTTTGACCTTGCCAGGCATGACTGTGGTCTGTGGCGATTCGCATACCGCCACCCATGGCGCGTTTGCCTGCCTGGCCCACGGCATTGGTACTTCGGAAGTTGAGCACGTGTTAGCGACGCAGTGCTTGATTCAGAAAAAGAGCAAAAACATGCTGGTGCGCGTTGATGGCGTGCTGGGCGCGGGCATCACACCGAAAGATGTGGTGTTGGCGATCATCGCGAAAATCGGTACGGCCGGCGGCAATGGCCATGCCATCGAGTTTGGCGGTCAAGTCTTCCGCGACATGAGCATGGAAGGGCGCATGACCGTGTGCAATATGGCCATTGAAGCCGGTGCACGCGTGGGTATGGTCGCCGCCGATGATAAAACCATTGCTTACTTTGAAGGCCGCCCCTACGCGCCAACGGGCGAACAATGGGCTGGTGCCGTGGCGTATTGGCAGACATTGCATTCCGATGCCGACGCCGCGTTTGACACCACCGTGGTCTTCGACGGTAGCAGCATCGAGCCGCAAGTCAGCTGGGGCACCAGCCCTGAAATGGTCGTAGCGATTAGCGCGACGGTGCCAACACTCGTTGATGCTCGCGATGCCGTGCAGCGCAGCTCCTTTGAGCGTGCCTACGAATACATGGGCTTAACGGCAGGCCAGGCCATTACTGACATTTACTTAGATCGCGTGTTTATTGGCTCCTGCACTAACTCGCGGATCGAAGATTTGCGCGCCGCGGCAGTCGTTGCTAAAGGCCGCAAAGTCGCCGGCAGTATCAAGCAGGCCTTGGTCGTGCCGGGCTCGGGTTTGGTCAAGCAGCAAGCCGAAAGCGAGGGCTTGCACACGATTTTTATCGATGCCGGTTTTGAATGGCGTGAGCCTGGTTGCTCGATGTGCTTGGCGATGAATGCCGACAAACTCGGTGCCGGCGAGCATTGCGCGTCAACCTCAAACCGTAACTTTGAAGGTCGCCAAGGCAATGGCGGGCGCACGCATTTAGTCAGCCCAGCCATGGCAGCGGCGGCAGCGATTGCCGGTCATTTTGTCGATGTCCGTCAGTTCTAAGCGGCCGAGAGTGAGGAGTTAGCAGCATGCAAAAATTTACCGAAATGACCGGCTTGGTTGCCCCTTTAGACCGCGCCAATGTCGATACTGACCAGATTATTCCTAAGCAGTTTTTGAAGTCGATCAAACGCACCGGCTTTGGGGTGAACTTGTTCGATGAGTGGCGCTATTTGGATGAGGGCTATCCTGGCCAAGATTGCAGCACGCGTTCGTTAAATACGGAGTTTGTGCTCAATCAGCCACGCTACCAAGGTGCGCATGTGTTGTTGGCGCGGCAAAATTTTGGCTGCGGCAGCTCGCGTGAGCACGCGCCTTGGGCGCTTGATGAGTACGGTTTCCGCACCGTTATTTCATCGAGCTTTGCTGATATTTTCTTCAATAACTGCTTTAAAAATGGTTTGTTGCCGGTGGTATTAACGGAGGCGCAAGTCGACCAGTTATTTAGCGAGTGCCACGCTACCGAAGGCTATGCCTTGACCATCGACTTAGCTGCTCAACACGTGCGCACGCCTAGCGGCGATGTCTTTGCTTTTGAGGTGGATGCATTCCGTAAACACTGCTTATTGAACGGTCTCGATGATATCGATCTAACCTTGCAAGACGCTGATGCGATCACCGCGTTTGAGATCAAAGCACGCGCCGCTCGCCCGTGGGTCTTTAACGCACTCGCGCGTTAATCTTTGCCCGCGCGCCTTTTTTAGATAGGAATTTAAGCCTCATGAGCCAACACATTGTTTTACTCGCCGGCGATGGTATCGGCCCCGAAATCGTTAATGAGGCAGAGAAAGTCCTCGCGCAGGTCAACACCCAGTTTTCCTTAGGTCTCAGCTGGCACCATGAGCTACTCGGCGGTGCTGCCATCGACGCGCATGGTGTACCGCTGCCCGATGTCACCCTAGAAGCCGCGCGCAAAGCCGATGCTATTTTACTCGGCGCTGTTGGCGGCCCGAAGTGGGATGCCATTGAACGCTCGATTCGCCCAGAGCGTGGTCTGCTGAAAATTCGAGCTGAGCTAAACCTGTTTGCCAACTTGCGGCCCGCATTACTGTATCCGCAACTCGCGGCAGCCTCATCGCTGAAGCCTGAAATCGTCTCGGGTCTGGACTTGTTGATTGTGCGCGAGCTCACGGGTGGTATTTATTTTGGCCAGCCACGCGGTATTCGTATTTTAGAGAATGGCGAGCGCCAAGGCTTTAACACCGACGTCTACAGTGAGTCAGAGATTAGCCGCATTGCCCATGTTGCCTTCCAGCTCGCACAGAAGCGCAGCAAGCGTGTGCTCTCGGTCGACAAGGCTAATGTCTTGGAAGTCACTGAGTTGTGGAAGCAGGTGGTCACCGAGGTCTCGGCCGAGTACCCTGACGTCGCCTTGTCGCATATGTATGTTGATAACGCTGCTATGCAGCTGGTGCGCGCGCCCAAACAGTTCGATGTGATTGTCACCGGAAACTTGTTCGGCGACATCCTTTCTGATCAAGCCGCCATGCTCACTGGCTCGATTGGCATGCTGCCATCGGCCTCGCTAGACCAGCAGAAGAAGGGTATGTATGAGCCTTGCCATGGCTCGGCACCCGACATTGCTGGTCAAGGCATTGCCAACCCCTTAGCCACTATTTTGTCGGTGGCGATGATGCTGCGTTATAGCTTAAATGCCCCACAGGCTGCTGAAGCGATTGAAGCCGCGGTCGGTCGCGTGCTCGACCAAGGGTTGCGTACGGCTGATATCTATAGCGAAGGCACAACGCGGGTCGGTACTAAAGCCATGGGCGATGCCGTTGTGGCTGCACTCGCGGGTTGAGCGACGACCTAGGCGTCTGAGCTAATGCAGTAAATAGCGAATGGTTTCATACGCCACACTGATACGTGTGGCGTCATTATTTGACAGGATGGAGATGGACATGAAAGTAGGTTTAGTCGGTTGGCGCGGAATGGTGGGCTCGGTGTTGATGCAGCGCATGAGTGTCGAAAAAGACTTCGACCACATCGATCCGGTGTACTTCACCACCTCCAGCCCAGGCCGTATTGCGCCCAATTTCGGTAATAAAGATGCCGGTGTGCTGCAAGACGCACACAGCATTGACGCACTGAAAGCCATGGACACCATCATCAGCTGCCAAGGCGGCGACTACACCAGCGAGATTTTCCCTAAGCTGCGTGCAGCCGGTTGGAATGGCTATTGGATTGATGCCGCCTCAACGCTGCGCATGGAAGATGACGCGGTCATCGTGCTTGATCCAGTCAACGCCGATCTTATCGACGCTGCCCTAGACAAGGGTGTGAAAAACTTCATTGGCGGTAACTGCACCAACTCCATCCTGCTGATGGGTGTTGGCGGCTTGTTCAAAGCTGGCTTGGTCGAGTGGGTAACGTCGATGACCTACCAAGCGGCCTCCGGTGGCGGTGCCAACCACATGCGCGAATTACTGCGCGGCATGGGTGTCATTCATGATGCCGTGAGCGAAGAACTAGACACACCCTCGTCAGCGATTTTGGCGATTGATCGCAAAGTCTCAAACACCATTCGCAATGACGTGCCGCGTGAGTTTTTTGGCGCGCCATTGGCGGGTGGTCTGATTCCGTGGATCGATAAGCAGCTCGACAATGGTCAAACCAAGGAAGAGTGGAAAGGCCAGGCTGAGGTCAACAAAATCCTTGGCACTAGCGCCACCGTGCCGGTCGATGGCCTCTGTGTGCGTATTGGCGCCATGCGCTGCCACAGCTTGGCGTTAACGCTGAAGCTGAAAAAAGACCTGCCATTGGCCGAGATCGAGAGCATTATTCGCGCCGGTAACGACTGGGTGAAATGGGTGCCGAACGATCGTGATGACACCATTGCTGAGCTCACGCCAGCGGCCATTACCGGCACCTTAGGTATCGGAGTCGGTCGTGTGCGTAAACTTAATATGGGCCCTGAGTATGTCTCGGCCTTTGTTATTGGCGACCAGTTACTCTGGGGCGCTGCTGAACCCCTGCGTCGTATGTTGCGCATCTTACTCGCGCGTCAAGGAGCTTAAAATAGATGGCCGCTATCACGCAGTCAGTGGGTTTGTTTGGGGTGACAGGCGAGGTTGGCCGTGCTTTTTTTGATGGTCTCGAAGCACAGGCGGCCTTTGTCGGGCGCTTGCGCTTGTTTGCCAGTGCCGCTTCCAGCGAGGAAACCCGCGTCTATCGTGATCGGCCCATCGCTATTGAGGTGGTTGAAGAGCTCGCAAGTGACCGCTTCGACGACCTCAGCGAAGCCATCTTGGCGGTGCCTGCCGATGTCGCCGATGACTTGGCCGCTGAGCTGCTGCAAGCCGGCGTGCGCGTGTGGGATGTCACCGGACATTTGCGCGCCCACCCACGTGCCGTACCACTGTCGCAAGCGACCGGTGCGGATTTATTAATCGTTTGCGATGATCCGTTGGTGGCGCTGTGCCAGCCCGTGCTTGATGCCTTGGCTAAGCAGGCGCCGTTGACTGACATAGCGATTACCGCGCTGTCATCAGTGTCCTTGCGCGGCAAGGCTGGCGTGAAAGAGTTGGCTGGCCAAACCGGCAACTTGCTCAATGGTCGTGGTATTGAGCCTAGCGTCTGGCCGCAGCAAATCGCCTTCAATGTGCTCTTGGCTGATGGTCAGCGTGATAGCTCAGGCCGCACCGCACGCGAGCGCCGCATCGAGAAAGCCTTTAGCACTTACGCACCTGTGGTCAGCGTTGAGCAGGTAGTTATGCCGCTGTTTTTCGGCGCCATGGTGCAGCTGCGTTGGCAAAGTGCCGAGGCCATTTCAGCCGATCTTGGTAAGTTACTTGCCGCCTTGCCGCACACCAGTGTTACCCCGGCGCAGGCCAGTGAGTTACCCAGCCCGGTCTCCGATGGCGCCGATCATGATGGCGTTAGCCTTGCCCGTGTGCAGATCGCCGATCGCCGAGGTTCGCTGTGGATCGTCGCCGATCCCATTCGAGCTGGACTGGTCCGCCCTGTACTTAACGTCTTGATGAATTTAGGTTAAGGCGGCATTATCGCGGCAATAAGAATACCTTCGCCAAGGAGACACCTCATGCGCCACGGCCTGCAATATGCCGCCTTTGTGGCCCTCGGTCTGATATTGACGACGCCGGCACTGGCTGTTTCTGTCGGTGACATTCGCCCACAATCGCGCGTTGGCGAACCCTTGGTGGTGAAAATCACCATCATCGATAGCGATGGTATTGCCGACGACAGCATTCAAATTATGCCCGCGACCGCCGCCGATCATGCCTTATTGGGCATGCAGCGCCCGGTCTGGCTTGATCAAATGGTGTTTAGCACCGAGCGCGACGCCAACGGTCAGCTACAGGTGCGTGGTCAAGCGCCGATTGTGCCGCCGAGTAGTGAGCAAAATTTCTTGGTGCAGCTAAGCTGGCCCGGGCATGTGCGTTTGCAACAAATCAGCATTAGCTTGCCGGCAGCGGGCAGCGCGCCAGCGGCTGCAGCGATCGATCCGGCCCTCGCGCAAGGTCCGGCCACAGTGAGTTTGCCTACTCCTGTTAATGAACAGCTGACTACTGTCATTCCTGCTCAGCCAGCAACTAATGCGTTGGCGACTACCGCTGCGGTAAATCCAGTGACTGCAGGCGCCAGCACGGTCATTCCCACGCAACCGACATTAAGTGCGGCCGTGCCCGCGCCGATAGTTGAGCGTCCGGCGCAAACGCGCAGTGGCCCAATCTCGGTGCGCAACGGCGATACGCTGAGTCAAATTGCTAGCGAATGGGATCAAAATTTAAGCTTAAATCAGCGCCAGCAAATCATTCGTGAGCGTAACCCGCAGGCCTTTATCAATGGCAGTATTAATCTGCTGCGTGCCGATGTGCGCATTGACTTACCCGATCCCAGCTCTGTCACGGTGCCTAGCGAACGTGCCGCTGATCGCTGGTATAGCCAAGCATTAAAACAGGCTACAGGCCTACTGAACGCTGACTTGAAAAAGCCCGTGGTGGCTAGCTCTACAGCAGATAGTAATGATGCTACTACTGAGCCCAATCTGACCTTGGTTGCTCCAGGGCAGGGCGATGGCGGAGCGGCGGGTGCGGGAAAAGTCGCCGGTAATGATGCCGTTTCCAGCGCCTTAGCTGAGGCCGAAACTGAGCGCGCTAGCTTGTTGGCAAAGCGCCTACAGCTGCGTGAGCGTTTGGCGAAATTGAACGAGTCCACGGCAGATGCTGATCAGCGTCTGCAAGTGCTCGATGAGCGTTTAGCGGCTATGGCGCGTGGTGAGACGCCAACGCCTGATGAAGCTACCGACAGTGCTAGTCAACCCGCCGATAACGCCTGGTTATGGTGGCTTGCGGCTGGTCTATTTTGGTTGCTGCTGTTGGTGGTCTGGCTGCGTCAGCGTGCTCAGCGCCAACAAGCGGAACATGCTGATCACGATAATACTCGCCAAGAACCGATCATGGCGGCTGCCGCTACGAACACGCCAGTTGGTGCTAAAGCACATGCTAGCGAAACCGCTGAAACTGAGTTCGACGATACGTTTGCCAGCCTAGCGCCGGAGTCGACTTCATTAGGCAGTTATGCCGTGACAGACGATGCGGCGCATGACGATGAGGCTGAGGAAGAGTATGACTTTTTGAGCGATAGCGACGCCGAGGCGTATCAGACTCGACTCGATTTAGCGCAGGCCTATTTAGACATGAACGAAGACGATGCGGCGCGTCAGCTACTTGATCGTGTGGTTGAGGGTGGCACTAGTGAGCAGAAAGCACGTGCCAAAGCATTAATTGATCAGCTAGGTTAATCACGACTTTTGACGACACAGCGTTATGCCATCGGCGTGGAGTTCGATGGCCGTTTTTATCGTGGCTGGCAGACTCAGCAAGTTGGCATCGCTAGTGTGCAGGCCACGCTAGAGGCGGCGCTGAGTAAAGTCGCCAATCATCCCGTCATCGTCCATGGTGCCGGCCGCACCGATGCCGGTGTGCACGCATCGGGCATGATCGCCCACTTCGATAGCCCATCGATCCGTACCGAGCGCAACTGGCTAATGGGCGTCAATACCTGTCTGCCAGAAAGCATCACGTTGCGCTGGCTCACGCCCATCCGTGATGATTTCCATGCGCGCTTTCAAGCCACGGCGCGGCGCTATCACTACATAATCTATAACCATCCGCGTCGTTCCAGCCATTTGACGGGCAGGGCGACTTGGCACTATCACCCGCTCGATGTGCAGCGCATGCATGCGGCCGCGCAGCACTTAGTTGGCGTGCATGACTTTAGTGCCTATCGTGCCGTGGCTTGCCAATCCAACCGACCGGTGCGTGATGTGCATTTCATTCATGTAGAGCAGCGCGGTCCGTTGATTCGCCTAGACATTGAAGCCGATGGTTTTTTGCATCATATGGTGCGCAATATCGTCGGCGTGTTATTTGCCATTGGCCAGGGCAATGCTGAGCCGGTCTGGGCAGCTGAGGTGCTTGCCAGTGGTGACCGTAATGCCGGTGGCATCACGGCACCACCTGTTGGTCTGTATTTTGTCGATGCGCATTACGCTGATGCCTTGCCGCGTGAAGTCTTGGGGCCTAGTTGGCTAGCGGCATGGCCGGCGGCCTCTTGAGCTTGCGCTCAGTCCGACATCGGTCAGAAACCTGACGAAGCACTTGGCATAAAGCAAATTTCCGAGTTTACTGAGGGGTATATAAAAATAATGAAAAACCACTGGAGCGTGTTTGTGCAAAAACTAATTCAAGCCACTTGTTTGGCGCTTGCAACCTTAAGTATGAGTGCAGCGGCACAGGCATTCACGGTGGAGAACATGTCGGCTTGGTCCACCGCCAACCAGCCTTTACAGATGGATATTGAGCTTGCCGGTTTGTCAGTTGCCTATGCTAGCGAAGTGCAAGTGAGAGTGGCGAGTGAGGAAGATCATGCTCGTCTGGGCCTGACGCGTCCGAGCTGGGCCGATAGCGTACGTTTCCAAATGATCACGTTGCCTAATTATCGTGTCGTCGCACGGGCTTCAACGGCCAATGCGATTGCCGATGACCCGGTGTCATTTGTTGTGGAAATTCGCACGCCGGGTGAGGGTCGCCTGCAGCAGGTCGGTTCGGCTTTAGGCTTGCAGCCCATTGCGTCGAAAAATCCACCACCTGAGCGTGTGGTCAAGACAGAGAGTGCCACTAAAGCGCCTTCTGCTACACCAGTCAGCATGACTAAACCATCGGCGGCGCCTGCGAAAACGACGGCTAAACCTGCCGTCAACAAGCCTGTGGCTAAAGCGGCAGTGGCTCCTGCCACTACAGCTGCTATCGAACCTCAAGATCGTGCCGCCTTGGAGCAGGGTTTGAGGGCTGCAAAGGCACAAGTAGCCGATATTGAAGCACGCATTGCTGCACTCGATGCGGCCGCGACTAAGCCAGTGCCTGCCGCAGCATCTACGGCTCCTGCTGCGGCTCCTGCAAGCGATGCCTCCGTTGAGTCGGCTGTTGCCAGCATGGTTGCCGATGACGCCATGCTCTCATCTGAAACCAGCGAGGCTATGCCTATCGTCGTCGATGTCAGCGCAGAGACTGGTGCTGATAACGAAAACGCGCATGAGTTTGCCGCAGCCACTGCTGTCAATGATGACGCTGTGGCTGCCGTCAATGCTACTCCGTTAAAGCCATATCAACTTTTTGCTCGCCTCATGATCCTCGTTGTAGGCCTCATTTTGTTGGTATTCTTCTTGATCGATAAAATCCGTAATCGTCGCTAATATCAGGGCTCAGGCCGTGCCACTGGGCACGGCCTTTGCTACACTCGTAGGCTACCTTAGCCTCTGGTGTAAGCCCCGTGTCGCTGCCTGCTCGCGCAAGAACGCGCGTCAAAATCTGCGGTATCACTCGCTCTGAAGATGCCTTGCATGCCATTGCTGCCGGCGCTGATGCGCTTGGCTTCGTGTTTTATGAGCCTAGCCCGCGTGCGGTCAGTGCTGAGCAAGCCGCCGCCATTATTGCCACCTTGCCACCGTTGGTAACCTGCGTTGGACTATTTGTTGATGCCCCAGCTCAGTTGGTGCGCGATACACTGGCCATGGTGCCGTTAAGTCTGCTGCAGTTTCACGGTGATGAGCCCGAGGCCTATTGCCAGCAATTTCAGCAGCCATATATGAAGGCCTTACGCGTGCAGGCTGGTGATGACGTTGCTGCTCGCATGCGCGAGTATCCATCTGCATCGGCTATCTTGCTCGATGCTTGGCACCCAACTCAGCCTGGCGGCACCGGCCTAAGCTTTGACTGGCAGCAAGTGCCTAACGAATTGTCCAATCGTGTGGTGTTGGCAGGCGGCCTAAGCGCGTCTAATGTAGCCGATGCCATTCGTGCCACTTCGCCTTACGCTGTCGATGTCAGCGGTGGTGTGGAATCAGCCAAGGGCATTAAAAGTGCCGAAAAATTAGTCGCCTTTATGGCAGGAGTTCAATCAGCATGAATGCACCGCAGCCTACCGATTTTTCTCAGTTTCCAGATGCCCGAGGACGCTTCGGTATACACGGAGGTCGCTTTGTCTCGGAAACGCTGATGGCCGCGCTCGATGACCTTGATAAACTTTATGCGCGCCTAAAAAATGATCCCGCATTTCTCGCTGAGTTTGATTATGACTTGGCGCACTATGTCGGTCGGCCATCGCCGCTTTATCACGCGGAGCGTTGGAGTCGTGAACTCGGTGGCGCGCAGATATATCTCAAGCGCGAAGATTTAAACCATACCGGCGCGCATAAAATTAACAACACCATTGGCCAGGCTTTGCTCGCCAAAATCTCGGGCAAAACTCGCGTGATTGCTGAGACGGGAGCTGGTCAGCACGGCGTTGCGACAGCCACTATTGCCGCGCGCTTGGGCATGGAGTGCGTGGTTTATATGGGTGCAGAGGACGTCAAGCGTCAGTCACCCAATGTCTATCGTATGAAGCTGTTAGGTGCCACCGTAGTGCCGGTGACGTCAGGATCAAAAACGCTGAAAGATGCGCTCAACGAAGCCATGCGCGACTGGGTTACCAATGTGGACAACACCTTTTACATTATCGGCACCGTGGCAGGTCCACACCCCTATCCGATGATGGTGCGTGACTTTCAGTCGGTGATTGGTCGTGAAGCTCGCCGTCAGTGCCTAGAGCAAACCGGTAAGCTACCCGATGCCTTGGTCGCCTGTGTTGGTGGCGGCTCCAATGCCATTGGCTTGTTTCACCCGTTCTTGGCCGATGAGTCGGTGAAGATCTACGGCGTCGAAGCGGCAGGGCATGGCGTCAGTGCTGGTGATGGCCAACATTCGGCACCATTAAATGCGGGTCGCCCTGGCGTGCTGCATGGCAACCGTACCTATTTAATGAGCGACAACAACGGCCAAATCATCGAAACGCATTCGATATCGGCGGGCTTGGACTACCCCGGCGTGGGCCCTGAGCACAGCTGGTTAAAAGACATTGGCCGTGCTGAATACGTGACGATTAATGACACGGAAGCGTTGGCTGGTTTTCATCGCCTGACGCGCACCGAGGGTATTATTCCCGCGCTAGAATCCAGCCATGCCATAGCCTATGTCGAAAAGCTGGCACCAACCATGAGCCCAGACCAAATCATCATCGTGAATTTGTCTGGCCGCGGCGACAAAGACTTGATGACCGTCGCCAATCTTGATCTAGAGGGTTAATGCGTGAGCCGTCTGACTGCGTGTTTTGCTGAACTAAAAGCCTCCGGCACTAAAGCCTTAATTCCGTATATTGTGGCAGGCGATCCAACGCCCGACATCACCGTAGAAACCCTTCACGCGCTAGTCGCGGCGGGTGCCAATGTGCTGGAAGTCGGCGTGCCATTTTCTGACCCAATGGCTGACGGCCCGACTATCACGTTAGGCCATGAGCGCGCGCTTATGCACCATGTCTCACTGCGCTGGGTGCTGAAAATGGTTGCCGAATTTCGCGCCAAAGACAGTAAAACGCCTATCGTGCTGATGGGCTATTTAAACCCTGTCGAAATTATGGGTTATGCCGTGTTTGCTGATGCTTGTGCTGAGGCGGGTGTTGATGGTGTGCTGACCGTGGATATGCCGCCTGAAGAAGCCGATGAACTAATGGCTGAGTATCAACGCGTGGGCATTGATCCGATTTACTTGCTGGCGCCAACCACGACGATGGCTCGCGCCGCGCGCATTACCGCAGCGGCTAGCGGCTATGTCTATTATGTCTCGCTGAATGGCGTGACTGGCTCAGCAGCGCTCAATGTGTCAGCCGTGAGTGAGCGTATCGCCCAAATACGTAGTCTGACGCAATTGCCCATTGGCGTTGGTTTTGGTATCAAGGATGCCGAGTCTGCTGCTGCCGTGGCGCGCGTTGCCGATGGTGTGGTGGTAGGCTCTGTTTTAGTGCAGCGTATGGGCGACTTGGCCGATACGCCTGAGCAAATTCCTGCAGCAGTGGCCAGTATTTTAGCGCCGCTGCGTGCTGCTATTGATCAGGCCTAATAGAGGCCGAGCCAGCGAGTGCTGGCTCATAAGGAGTCATTGATGAGTTCGAGCTGGCTAGAGCGCATTTTGCCGAATGTTGGTGCGCAAGCTTCAGGCGAGCGCCGTGCCGCCGTGCCTGAGGGCTTGTGGCGAAAGTGTCCGAAGTGTGAGTCCGTGCTGTATCAAGCGGAGGTTGAGCGCAACCTGCATGTCTGCCCCAAATGCCAACACCATCTGCGCATTGGTGCGCGCCAGCGTATTGATATCACGCTCGATGAGGAAGGCCGCGAAGAGATGGGCCAAGATATTTCACCTGTCGATATTTTGCGCTTTAAAGACTCCAAGCGTTACAGCGATCGCCTAGCCGATGCGCAAGCTAATACCGGCGAAAAAGACGCGTTGATTGTGGTGAAAGGCACGATTAACGCGTTGCCAGTAGTTGCCGTAGCGTTTGAGTTTGATTTTATGGGCGGCTCTATGGGCTCGGTAGTTGGCTCGCGCTTTGTGCTGGCAGCCGAGTATTGTCTGAAACACAAGATGCCGTTGATTTGCTTCGCTGCTTCGGGTGGCGCGCGTATGCAAGAGGCCTTATTTTCGCTGATGCAAATGGCGCGTACTTCGGCGGCCTTAGAGCGGATGAAAGCGGCTGGGATTCCCTATATTTCCGTGCTCACGGACCCTGTCTATGGTGGCGTCTCCGCCAGTTTGGCCATGCTCGGCGACATCAATGCAGCCGAGCCCAATGCATTAATAGGCTTTGCTGGCCCTCGTGTGATCGAGCAAACCGTGCGTCAGAAATTGCCAGAAGGCTTCCAGCGTTCAGAGTTTTTACTTGAGCATGGCACCGTGGATGTCATCATTCATCGCCACGAAATGCGCGACAGCCTGTTTCGCCTACTAGCTAAATTCATGCATTTTCCTGTGTGACGAAGCTTAATGATTGGCTGGCGGTGCTTGAGCAGCGCCATCCGAGCGCGATTGATCTCGGTCTTGAGCGCGTTGGCGTAGTTGCAGATCGACTTCATTTGCGTGAGTTCTCCTGTCCGGTTATTACTGTTGCCGGTACCAATGGCAAGGGCTCAACCGTCGCTACGATAGTCGCTATTGCGCGTGCTGCTGGTTGGCGCGTGGCCAGCTATACCTCGCCGCATTTGGTACATTTCCACGAGCGTATCAGCTGCGCTGGCGTGCTAATTACCGACACAGATTTGGTGGCGGCACTCGATGCTATCGACGCTGTGCGTGCCGACACCTCGCTGACTTATTTTGAGCACACCACGCTAGCGGCACTTTGGTGGTTTCAGCGCCAGAACCCAGATTTGATCGTGCTCGAAGTGGGTTTGGGCGGGCGCTTAGATGCAGTG
>JBDSQT010000138.1:0-6484 GCA_039929665.1 Paraperlucidibaca sp. | reverse complement strand
TAACGCCGCCTCCCCCTTGAACCGCAGGGTTCAAGGGTGACGACGAACAGCGGCACGCTCGGAGAAACTTAATTCTTATGGTGTCTTCGCGTCAGCAACTCAGACAGCGTTTGAGACAGCAGCTGCGCGGCACCCGCCGTGCACTCTCGCCGGCTCAGCAGCATCGCGCTGCCCATCGCCTCGCGCATCAACTCAGCCGCCTAGCCACGCTTTCGACATGGCGTCATGTCGCTTTGTATTGGCCCGATGATGGCGAAATAGACCCCAGTGTTTTTGCGCGGCTTCTAAAGCGGCGCGGCGTACGGCTGTATTTACCGGTGCTTGCTCCGCGTAAAAACGATTTCCACCTGCGCTTTTTGGCCGCCCCAACACAGGCCTATCGTCAGGCTCATCGGCAGCAGTTACGCCAGCAGTTCTGGCCTGCTAAGCGCAACCGTTATGGTCTGCGTGAACCATTGAGCCGACACACCATACGCCCAGAGAAACTGGACGCGCTACTCATGCCACTCGTGGGTTTTGACGCGAGCGGTCAGCGCTTAGGCATGGGCGGTGGATTCTATGACCGCCTGCTGGCGCGGCTAGGCAGCAGCGTTAGACGGCCACTGCTGATCGGTCTCGCACACCAGTCACAAGGCGTGGAAGCGCTGCCAACCGAACCATGGGATAAGCCCGTGGATATGATCGTTACCGACGCGGGGCATCTGCGTCGCTAGCCAACACACTTAAACGCTCGTTGGCCAAGACATCGAGCACATGCAGCTTCTGCTCAAAGGTCATGCTGGGGATAAAATCGGCCCATTGCGTACGCTGCTCGCTAGCGCGGTGATCGGCTTGCGCCAAGACATCGGCGAGGGCCGCATCTAAGCGCGCGACATCTTTATCCTGGGCGATCTCGGCCAAGACTTTATCTTTCTCTACCGCCGATGCGCTCAGACGCGTGGCATCGCGCGAACCCAACGTGCTCAGGCCGCCATTGAAGCCGGCCCATTGCATGCTACACGCCGACAGCAGCACAACTACCGTTAACACACTTAATATGCGGCGCATGGCCAGCTCCTGTGAGACTTCTGTTAGGCCAAACCTCTGTGTGGCGGGCCTTTGCTAAATGACTTAATCACGAAGGCTAAGCTGCTGCCAGCCCCGCTCATCGGCAATATCAGACAATACCTTATCAGCATCCACAGCAACTGGATGTGTGACACGCTCGAGCAGCGGTAAATCATTGCGTGAATCCGAGTAGAACCACGCGCCATCGAGACTGTCGTGATGATCTTGCAGCCATGCTTGAAGGCGCCTGATTTTGCCCTCCTGGAAGCAGGGCACGCCATGTACGCGACCGGTGTACTGGCCATGTGCATCTTGCTCAGGCTCGGTGGCAATCAAATGCTCAACACCCAAACGCTGCGCAATGGGGCCGGTAACAAAACGGTTGGTCGCGGTAATGATGACTAGCGTGTGGCCGAGTTGACGGTGTTTGGCTAGCAAGGCCAGGGCTTTCGGCAGCAGCATGGGCTCGATGCGCTCACGCATAAACTCCACATGCCATTGCGCCAAAGTCTCTGCCGTATTGCTCGCCAAAACAGCAAATACAAACTGGCAAAATGCGTGTATATCCAGCGTGCCGGCCTGATAGTCGGCGAAAAACCCATCATTGGCGTGCGCATAAGCCGCCGCATCGACATGGCCTTTCTCAACCAAAAACTCACCCCAGGCGTGGTCAGAGTCGCCCGCCAATAAGGTGTTATCTAGATCAAATAGCGCAAGAGTCATATTTAGCTCAACCAAAGAGACAAGAAACTGTCGTTAGGATAACCACTTAGCATTAAAAAATCGCGACTCATCCTTGCCGATATCGCGGCGCTGCGGTACTAATAAGAGCAATAAATCTAAGTTTTTCAAGGACTCTCCAGTGATCGACGGGGACGGCTTCAGGCCTAATGTGGGCATTATTATCACCAACGCCTCAGGCGATGTGCTCTGGGCAAAACGCTATGGCCACGATGCCTGGCAGTTTCCGCAGGGCGGCATCAGCGAGGGCGAAACACCAGAGCAAGCCATGTATCGCGAGCTCTGGGAAGAAGTTGGCCTAGAGCACGAGGATGTCGTCATCCTTGCACAGACACGTGGATGGCTACGCTATCGCCTACCTAAGCGATTCATTCGTAACGATAAACCGCCGCTGTGTATTGGCCAAAAGCAAAAATGGTTTTTGCTCCAGCTGGTCGGCGCTGAGTCGCGCGTGGCACTCGACAAGCAAAAACCTGCCGAGTTTGATCGCTGGCAATGGGTGAGCTATTGGTATCCTCTAGACCAGGTCGTGTCGTTTAAGCGCGAGGTTTATCGCAAAGCATTAAAAGAATTACAGCCGCGCGTTCCGGTTGCCGCTATCGCCAAAGCAGGATGAGTAAATGCCATTGACCTCTGAGCCGAGCATGCTGGAAATCCTGCGTCGCATTGTCCAAGAGGTCGACTCTGCGCCGACCTTTCAGGCCGCGCTCGATGTGCTGGTGGCCTCAGTGCGCGAAACCACGGGCACTGAAGTGTGCTCGGTGTATCTACTCGATGACCGCAACAGCCGCTTGGTGCTGATGGCCAACGAGGGCTTCAACCCTGAGTCCATCGGTGTCGTCAGCATGGCCATGGAAGAGGGCTTGGTAGGGCTTTGTGCCAGTCGCGAAGAGCCCATCAACTTACAGGATGCCGCCACCCATCCGCGCTACCGCTACTTCCCAGAAACTGGTGAGGAGCATTACAACGCTTTTCTGGGCGTACCGATCATGCACCGCCGCAAAGTACTTGGCGTATTGGTTGTCCAGCAGCGCGAAAATCGGCGCTTTGATGAAGGCGAAGTGGCGTTCATGGTCACGCTCTCGGCTCAGCTCTCAGGCGTGGTCGCACATGCAAAAGTACTCGGCCAACTGGAGATTGTGAAAGGCTCCAGGGCCACGCCAACGCAGGTATATCAAGGCCTCACTGGCGCCTCGGGTGTCACTCTAGGCCGTGCAGTGGTGCTCTACCCATCCGCCGACTTGAACCAAGTGCCAGACCGCGCGGTCGATGACGTCGACAGCGAATTGCTACTCTTGGCGAAAGCACTCAACACCGTGCGCGCCAATGTCCGCGCCCTAGACGAACGCATGGGCAATAGCCTGCTGCCAGAGGAACGCGCCTTATTTGACGTGTATTTGCGCATGCTCGACGACAACGCCCTGGGTGGCGAAATCGCTGAGCGCATTGAGGGCGGCAATTGGGCGCAAGGCGCGCTACGCGAAGTTATTGATGAGCATATGCAAAACTTCGCCAAGATGGACGATCCGTATTTACGTGAGCGCATGTCGGATGTACGCGATCTTGGTCTACGCTTATTGGCTCAGCTGCAAGAGCAAGAAAGCGAAGAAACCCGTGAGTTTCCCGACAATAGCATCCTGATCGGCGAAGATATCTCTACTGCCATGCTCTTAGAAGCACCGCTCGACAAAGTCTGTGGCGTGGTATCGGCCACTGGTGCAGCGAACTCACACATGGCCATTGTGGCGCGCGCCTTGGGCATTCCAACCGTGGTTGGTGTTAGCGATATGCCCATTAGCTCGCTCGACGACGCCGAGATGATCGTTGATGGCTATGTGGGTCGCGTCTATGTGCAGCCTTCTCGTGTGCTGCGTAAGCGCTACAAAGACATCATTAAAGAAGAGAAACAACTCACCGCCGGACTCGATGTCTACAAAGATAAAGAAGCGGTTACGCCCGACGGCTATGCGGTATCGCTATGCGTCAACACAGGCCTGATGGCCGACGTCGCACGTGCGAAAGAGCGTGGCGCCGAAGGCGTTGGCCTGTATCGCTCAGAAATTCCGTTTATGTTGCGCGAGCGCTTTCCCGGCGAAGAAGAACAGCGGCAAATTTATCGCCAGCAGCTTGAGGCCTTTGCGCCCAAGCCTGTGACTATGCGCACACTAGACATCGGCGGCGATAAAGACTTGCCCTATTTTCCGATTGAAGAAGATAACCCTGCGCTGGGCTGGCGCGGCATTCGCGTCACGCTCGACCATCCTGAGATTTTCATGGTGCAAGTACGCGCCATGCTGAAAGCTGCCACTGGCTTGAATAATCTTCATATTTTGCTCCCTATGGTTACCTCTGTTAGTGAGGTCGAGGATGCCGTGGCGTTAATTCATCGCGCCGTGGAAGAGCTGCTGGAGGAGGGTGAGTTTGCCGTCACGCTGCCGCGCATCGGCGTCATGGTCGAAGTGCCGGCAACTATTATTCAGATTGCCGACCTATGCCGTTTGGTCGACTTTGTCAGCATCGGCTCCAATGACTTAACGCAGTATTTGCTCGCGGTTGATCGCAACAATTCGCGCGTCGCCAATCTCTATTCACCCTACCATCCGGCGGTATTGCGCGCTGTCCGCTATGTCGTCAATGAGGTACATCGCGTTGGTAAACCGGTGAGTATTTGTGGCGAGATGGCCGGCGACCCTGGCACAGCTATTTTGCTGATGGCCATGGGCTTTGACACATTGTCGATGAGTGCCAGTAACTTACTGAAGGTGCGTAAAGCTATCTGTCATACGCCAATGGCGCAGGCGAAAGCGCTCTTAGAGCGCGTATTAGCCTTTGATAAACCTGAAGATATTCGTGCCGAAGTAGAAGAAGAGTTAGCCGCGCTGGGCTTGATTGATTTACTGCGGCCGAGCACTAGTGCGGTTTAGCGTGCTAGATCCAGCGAGAAAACCACGCGCTCGCCGGTATTGAAATCCAGCTCATGCCATTCGATGCGCTTACGACCCACACGCAACCAGGTGGAGTTGCGTGTGCCGTAGACCGGTGTACGAATACAAATAGGCGATAAGGCTCGCTCCATCAGTACGCCAACACCGGTGTCAGGTAGCTGATCATCCGCCACAACGGCTGTGTCGCCCAATAGCGCGAGTGCACAGTCAGCGCTCGCGGCGATTGTGGCACTGGCACATTCGGCCAATAGCAACTCCGCTTCAGCCCACGCTTTCGCCCTACTCACTAAGTGCTGCAACTTCGGCCACGGCGTGTTTAGTCGCGCATTCGATATGCCGTGCCAGCCCGGACTCACCGCTTGCACCTCGCCACAATCATCAACACAAAAAAGCTGCTGGCCGTCGCAGAGCAGCAAGTTAAAGCCAGCGTAGTCGCCAGCGTGCTCGGCAATGCGCTGGGCCGCGACTTGAGCCGACTCATCCGTGCTTAAAAACTGCGCCACGAGCTCGCCCCGTGAGCGCGAGCCTGCCGCGCGCGTGGGGTCGCGAAAGTTTGTCAGCGCGGCAAAGCGACCCGCTGCCGTGACACCCATCCACGTGCCGCCAGCAACCAAGTCTCGACCTGCCAAGACCTGTGCCGCTTCTGGCCAGCGCTGGGTAGGTGCCGCTGGGCGAGCGAGAAACTCATCGCGATTGGCCCATACTTGCAACGGCAAATCGCTGTCAGGTTGCCAATTAAATGCTAACAAACACATGAAGACTCCGGGTAGTGCCGATCAATTCAACGACTCATGATATGACTAGACCCCCCGAGTGTCTTATGATGCGGGCTGTTTGTAAAAGGATGTCGTCATGCTCACTTACCCACACATCGACCCTATTGCCCTAAGCCTCGGCCCACTGAAAGTGCACTGGTACGGCCTCATGTACCTGCTCGGCTTTGGCTCGGCTTACTTGCTCGCACTTTGGCGTGCTAAGCGTATCGGCTGGACCAACGACCAAGTCGCCGATCTGATTTTCTACTGCGCCATGGGTGTGATTATTGGTGGCCGTTTGGGCTATGTATTCTTTTATGGCTTTGATCGCTTTATCAACGATCCACTCTGGGCAATCCGCATATGGGAAGGCGGCATGAGCTTCCATGGTGGTTTCCTTGGTGTACTAGTCGCCGGCTTTTTATTCGCTCGCCGCTACAACACGCCATGGCTGGAAATCACCGACTTACTCGCGGTCATCGTGCCACCCGGCCTGATGTTTGGCCGCATCGGCAACTTCATTGGTGGCGAGCTCTGGGGCCGCCCAGTGACTAATCCCGAGCTGCCTTGGGGCATGGTATTCCCCCATGTCGACGCCTTAGCGCGCCACCCATCGCAGCTCTACGAAGCGCTGTTTGAAGGCCTCGTGCTGTTTCTAGTGATCTTCATTTTCACACTCAAGCCACGCCCGCGCATGGCCGCCTCGTCGCTATTCCTCATCGGCTATGGCCTCGCGCGCTTCAACATTGAGTTTTTCCGCGAGCCCGATGCCGACCAAGGCTATGTGCTCTTCGACTGGATGACCAAAGGCCAGATGCTGACCGCGCCGATGATCATTCTTGGCATTGTCTTGCTCGCCATTTCTTATCGCAAAAGTAATGTTGCCCGCGCGGCCAAACAGACGCGCGCGACACCGACTAAGCGAGGCTGAACGATGCAGCAATACCTAGACTTACTGGCCCGCGCGCGCCACCAAGGCACCGTCAAAACTGACCG
>JBDSQT010000137.1:0-2994 GCA_039929665.1 Paraperlucidibaca sp. | reverse complement strand
GTCAATGCAGCCATTTATCGAGCGGTTCGCGATAATGTGGCAGCAACAGATCCATTAGACAACACGCGAAAAATCTTGGTCGACAATCAAGTCGTGCGCGGTGTCGAGTTAAGTGCACAAGGCCGTATTAGCAACAAATGGCAAGTTGTTGGTGGCTACGCCTATACCGATAGCGAAATCAAAGAAGCGGAGAAAGGCATTGCCGCTGGTAATGAAACTGCGCAAACCCCACGTCACACCTTCTCGCTATGGAATCGCTACGACATTAACGATACCTATGGCGCCGCCTTGGGCGTGGTCAGCCGCAGTGAGATGTTTGCTTCGGATGGCAATAGCGTCGCGCTACCTGGTTACGCCCGTGTCGATGCTGCGTTGTATATGCAGGCCACGAAAGACTTGCGCTTACAGCTCAATGTCGAAAATCTGCTCAATACGGCGTACTACTCAAGCGCGCATAACGACAACAACATCAGCCCAGGCGCGCCAACCAATGCACGCCTAACGGCGGTGTACGCGTTTTAAGTTGTCGATGTAGCACAGGAAGCACATAAAAAAGCCCCGACTATCGGGGCTTTTTTATGCCTAAGCCGGCTTAGGCTTTCTTTAGCTTTTTCGCGAGCTTCTTCAGTTTCTTCTCTTGCTTGACGATCTTTGCCTTGGTGGCTTTAACCGCTTTTTTCAGTGTTTTTTTGACATTCGCCATGAGGTATTTCTCCTAGTGCTTAGCGCTTAAGCGCATTCAGTCAACGTTTGAGGGTATCGCGTTAGCGTCCCGCTTCGGTGTCGCTGTGTATTCACGCGTTTCACTTTATTGGCGATCACTATGATAGTCAATGTGTATACAAAACAGCCTAGACCTTTGTCTAGACTTGAATTTCACTGGCCGTGACTGATCAGTCGTATTATGGTGCGGCTGAATTTTTAAGTTGAGATGAGCGATGACTTACTCCCGTATTGCCGGCACTGGCAGTTATTTACCCGAGCGCATTGTCACCAATAGCGAGCTGCAAACGCGTATTGAAACCAGCGATGAATGGATAGTCTCGCGCACTGGCATTGAGGCGCGACACATTGCTGCCGAAGGTGAAAAAACCACTGACTTGGCAGAACATGCCGCGCGTGCTGCCATGGATGCGGCGGGTGTTACGGCTGAAGATATTGACCTGATTATTGTTGCTACGACCACGCCGGATAAAGTCTTTCCCAGTACCGCCTGTCTGTTGCAGGCGCGCTTAGGTGTGAAGCAGGGCGCGGCGTTTGATGTGCAGGCGGTGTGCACGGGTTTTGTCTATGCGCTGTCAGTGGCCGATAAATTCATTGCTTCAGGACAGCATTGCTGCGCATTGGTGGTGGGCGCTGAGATTTTTTCGCGCTTGCTGGACTGGAGTGATCGCCGCACGTGTGTGTTATTTGGCGATGGTGCCGGCGCTGTCGTGTTGAAAGCGTCGGAGACGCCAGGCATTTTATCAAGCCATTTGCATGCCGATGGCAGCATGGGGCATATCTTGCAGGTCGACGGCGGCGTCTCGGCGGGCAAGATGGCCGACAATCCGTATTTACAAATGGATGGCACGGCGGTGTTCCGCTTGGCCACGCGCGTGCTGCATGAGTGTGCGCATGAGGCCTTGGCGCACAACGGTTTCACGGTCGCCGACTTGGATTGGCTAGTGCCGCATCAGGCCAATATGCGCATTATCAATAGCACCACCGATAAGCTCGGCTTGCCACGCGATCGCGTCATCACCACGGTGGCGAAGCATGGCAATACATCGGCGGCCTCGGTGCCGTTAGCGCTCGACACGGCTGTGCGTGATCAGCGCATCAAGCCCGGCCAGCTGGTGCTCATTGAGGGCGTAGGTGGCGGCATGACCTGGGGCTCGGTGCTATTTCGCCTCTGATGATGGCAGCGTCAGCGTCACGCACAGACCATGCGGCTGAATATTCTCAGCCGTTAGTGTGCCGCCGTGTGCCTTGACGGCTTGTTGGGCGATGGCCAGTCCAAGCCCATAGCCACTGCCTGTGCGCTGAGCTGCGCCTAGCTCACCCCGATAAAACGGCTCAAACACGCGAGCTAAGTCGGTCTCAGCAATGCCCGGCCCGGTATCGCACACGTTCAGCGTGATGCGCTCGTTATTGTTTATGAGATCTACGGTGATTATGCTGCCATCTGCTGTGAACTTTATGGCATTGCGCACAATATTCTCGATGGCTCGACCTAAAATAGTTTCGTCGATGGTGGCCATCATGGGTGCCATAGCGACAAAACTAATGGAAGTATTAGTGTCATTTAGCTCATAGCTGGCGTCATCGACAATGCTGGCAACTAACTCATTCACATCAATGCGGCATAAGTTCAGCGCAGCCTGAGTGCTTTCTAATCGAGACAGCGTCAGGAGTTCACCAATCAGTGCATCAAGGCGCTCAGATTCGATTTCGATGCGCGCGAGACTATCGTATATGGCGTCAGGAGACTGATGAGCAATGCCAATGGCGATTTGTAGGCGTGCTAGCGGAGACCGGAGCTCGTGCGAGACATCATGCAGCAGGCGCTTTTGCGCTTGAATATGTCGTTGCAGTTGATCGGCCATTTGATCAAATGCCTCGCCTAAATCGGCGAGCTCATCGCGGCGACCATTCATCTCAAAAGCTACGCGCGTGTCTAGCTCACCACTCGCGACTTGGTTTAACGCATGACGTAAGTGTCGAATGGGCTTCGCTAAGTACCAAGCAATGATGGCACTAAACGCTAGGCTGGCGAGCAGGCCGGTGAGCCATAGCCAGTAAGGTTGGCGACCCGGCGGCTTGGGTGGCTTAAGGCCGGCCTGCATCCGCAGCTCACGGCGCAGCTGGCGCCATTGCTGGCGTTCTTCTGGGCTAACCCTGCCATCAATGAATATGTCGGGGTTAGCCGCTAGCATTGCTTGTGTGGCTTCAGCGCGGGCACGATCGCGCTCGCTATTGACCGCCACGCCAACAATGAGGCTGGCGCTAATC
>JBDSQT010000136.1:0-6145 GCA_039929665.1 Paraperlucidibaca sp. | reverse complement strand
AATATTCGCTGGTGTCGCGCGAAGTCATCGCCGACTCCATCGAAACGGTTGTGGGCTGCGAAGGTTTCGACGGCCTCGTCGCCGTCGGTGGCTGCGACAAAAACATGCCCGGCTGCCTGATTGGTATGGCGCGGTTAAACCGCCCAGCCATCTTCGTTTATGGCGGCACCATCAAGCCCGGCGCCGGCCATACCGACATTATCTCGGTGTTTGAAGCTGTCGGCCAACATGCCAAAGGCGATATTGACCTGATTCAAGTTAAGCAAATCGAAGACACCGCCATCCCCGGGGCCGGCTCCTGTGGCGGCATGTACACCGCCAACACCATGGCCTCGGCGATTGAAGCACTGGGCATGTCACTGCCGGGCTCGAGCGCACAAGACGCCATTGGTCGCGATAAAGCCCTCGACTGCTTCCGTGCCGGAGAGCAAGTGCTGGAACTGCTGGCACGCGACATCAAACCCAGCGATATCATGACGCGCAAAGCCTTCGAGAACGCCATTCGCGTAGTCATCGCCTTGGCAGGCTCAACCAACGCCGTGCTGCATTTATTGGCGATGGCGCACGCCGTCAATGTGCCGCTGACGCTCGATGACTTCACCGAGATTGGCAAAACCACACCGGTACTCGCTGACCTGCGTCCATCGGGCCAATACATGATGTCTGAGCTGGTCGCGATTGGCGGCATTCAGCCACTGATGAAGCGCCTACTCAACGCCGGCCTGCTACATGGCGACACGCTTACCGTGACGGGCAAAACCTTGGCGGAAAACCTCGAATACGTCGCGGATTATCCGGCCCACCAAGACATCATTCGTGGCTTCGACAACCCCATCAAAAAAGATTCGCACTTGGTGATTTTGCACGGCAATTTATCGCCCACCGGCTCAGTGGCAAAAATCACGGGCAAAGAAGGTCTGCGCTTTGAAGGCCGCGCCCGTGTCTATCACGGTGAGGAAGCTGCCTTGGCTGGCATTCTCAATGGCGAAGTGGTCGCAGGTGATGTCATTGTGATTCGTTACGAAGGCCCAAAAGGTGGCCCCGGCATGCGCGAAATGCTTTCACCTACCTCAGCGGTCATGGGTAAAGGTTTGGGTAAAGAAGTCGCGCTCATCACCGATGGCCGTTTCTCTGGTGGCTCGCATGGCTTCGTGGTTGGTCACATCACGCCAGAGGCACAAGATGGCGGCCCCATCGCGCTGCTCGAAGATGGCGATGCCATTACCATCGATGCCGAAACCCGCGAAATCAGCGTCGCGGTATCCGATGCTGTATTGGCGGAGCGCCGCAGCCGTTGGGTCGCGCCAGCGCCGGTCTATACGCGTGGCGTGCTAGCGAAATACGCCAAACTAGTGTCTAGCGCCTCGGAAGGCGCAGTCACGGACGCCTAAGCATATGGGCCGCCTGCAACGCCTCATTCAACCCCGTGTTAGCGCTGCGCTCACCAGCACCAAGCTGCGTGATCTGCGGCGTAGCGGTTTGGAAGCATGGCGGCGGCTCGGTCGCTATCCGCATCAAGTCAGTGTCTGGCTGCGCGCCGATGATCCTTACGCGTACTTGCTACTACAGGCACTGCCCACCCTAGAGGCCGACTTTGGCTTACGCCTGAGTCTGCGCGTACTGGGTGCCGGCAACCCCGACACCACACCAGAGCCCGAGCGCTTAGCCACATTTTCAAGTCACGACGCCTCTCGACTGGCGCGCTGGCATGGCCTAGATGCACCCACCCAATGGCAGGCTAGCGCCGATGATCTAGCATTAGCCGAGCGCCTACTCATTGCCCTTGAGCTGTCGATCACCGACGCGTCACTGATCGAGCCGGCCCGCGATATTTTGCGCGCGCTTTGGCAAGGTGATCGCGCGACGCTTGAGCAGCTGGCCACCGATTTTGCGCTCGACTTAAGTGCTGAGGCCGTTGCCACACACCTCAAGCGCAACGCCGATACGCAGCGTCAGCTCGGTCACTACGCGAGTGCCATGCTGCATTATGCCGGCGAATGGTATTGGGGCATCGACCGCCTCGACCACCTCACGCGACGCCTAACTAACTTAAACCTCGGCACCTCCAGCGCGCACTGGGATACCCATCTCGATGGTCACTTTCTCGTTGGCGAGCCCGAGCGCCTAGCCGACTTACGCGCACTCGACGTCGAGCTTGATGTCTACTTCTCCTATCGCAGCCCCTACTCCTATTTAGCGCTGAGTCGCGTACGCGCACTCGCTGAGCACTACGGCATTGTGCTGCATTTGAAACCCGTACTGCCCATGGTCATGCGCGGCCTACCGGTGCCGAGCCTTAAGCGTTTCTATATTTTGCTCGATAGTAAGCGTGAGGCCGATGTCCTCGACCTGCCCTTTGGTCGCATTTGTGACCCTGTAGGTAGCGGCGTAGAGCATTGCCTCGCGGTCACTCATGCCGTGCAGCTGGAATCTGAAAAGCGCGCGCTAGATTTTGCCGAGTCTGCCTGCACCGCCATCTGGCATGAAGGTCGTGACTTGAGCCATTTGCCTGAGGTCTATGCCTGCGCCCTGCGTGCTGGCATTACCGCCGATGTGGTCGATGCTGCACTCGCCACTAAGGCCTGGCAGTCGGCCGCCGAGGCCAATCGCGAGGCGCTTTTTGCCTTAGGTTTGTGGGGCGTGCCGAGCTTTGCCTTACGCTTAAATGACCACCCCCTATGCAGCACTTGGGGTCAAGATAGACTCTGGGTATTGGAAGATGCCCTCAACGATGCACTGCCTGCCACGCCTTAGCGCACATGGAGAGTCGAGATGGAAACGGTCGCTGTATTAGGTGCTAGCCCTAAGCCCGAGCGCTATAGCCATCAGGCCATGGTCCTCTTACGAAAATATGGCCATCGCGTCATTCCGGTCAATCCTGGTCACGACCAGATCGACGGATTAAGCGTTGCCCGCAGCCTCGCCGACATCGCCGAGCCCATCGACACAGTGACCGTCTATGTCGCACCCGCGCATCTCGACAGCCAGCTTGCCGCACTAATTGCCCTGAAGCCTCGGCGCGTAATTTTCAACCCGGGCGCGGAACATCCGCACGCCATGCGCGCGCTCCACGCTCAAGGCATTGCCGCGGAAGCAGCTTGCACGCTGGTAATGCTGCGGACTGGACAATACGACCAGGCTTAATCTGCGACCCTTGCGACCCTTAAGTGGCCGCTGCAATGCACGCCGCGGTCGCAGTCGCTGTGGCGATGGCGGTCGCGATGCTAGCTAGCTAGCTAGCTAGCCCATGCTACATCGGCAATTCGTTGCCGCGTGTACGCATCCAACCGGCAATACTGCGGCGGGCTTGCTGTGCCGGCAGCACCTCATGAACGATGGTGTCGCTCCAAAAAATCACCACATGCCCACCTTCGGGGCGTATCTGCACCACGGGCTGATTGGGCGGATACAGCACTAACTCGCCACCAGCCATCTCCGGCCAAGGCGAGTCATTTAAATACGTCACCGTCGAGACAATGCGCCGACCAGCCCCTGGCATGCCCACCTCAATATGCTGATCGGTATGGCAGCGATAAAAACTGCCCGCATCATAAATTGCGTAATGCGCCTCAAAGTCGGCCAGCCCCAAAAAGCTACTTTCATTTAAATGCGCTTGCAGCTGTGCCATCCAGGATAAATACGCCGCGGCCGCTGGCCACTCTGGCGCCAACCAAGCAATACGGTCGCCCCGCACTTGGCGCGTGACCTGATGTGTTGCACCACGCCCAATGCCCGCCCGATACAACTCACCGGCCTCATCACGCTCCTGCAGCTCATGCTGCAGTGCCGCTAGCAATTCAGCAGGTATCGCCCCTCGCAATAACACCCAGCCCGACTCAAAGAGCTGCTCACCGGCTTGGCGAATAAGATCTGGCCACACCACAATCGTCTCAACGGGGCCATTAGCAGGTATCATCTGCGCCTCACTACCTGATGTTGTTGCCATGAATTATCGTCACCATTTTCACGCCGGCAATTTTGCCGACGTCATGAAGCACAGTCTGCAAATGGGCCTAATGGCGCATTTAAAAAAGAAAGACACGGCATTTTGCTTTATCGACACACACGCGGGCGCGGGCATCTATGACCTACATGGCATGCAAGCTCAGAAAACCGGCGAGTATCAGCAAGGCATCGATCGCCTAAATGATCATCGTGGCGCACCGGCATGGGTGGCTGATTATCTGCAAGGCGTGCTTGCTTGCCAAGCAGTAGGCGCGCGCAGTCATTACCCCGGCTCGCCATGGCTTGGTCTGCGCCAGTTGCGCGAACAAGATACTGCAGTATTTATGGATGTGCAGCACGCCGAAGCCGCCAGCTTACGCCATTATTTTCAAGCCGACCCCCGCGTCGCGGTGCATCAACGCAATGCCTACGAAGGCTTAATCGCGCTGATTCCGCCGAAAGAAAAACGCGGCTTGGTATTGATTGATCCACCCTACGAGCTCGAGCGCGATAGCTTTCCACAACTCGTCAAGCTCATTGTCGCCGCCCATAAAAAATGGCCCACAGGCATGTATGGCATTTGGTTCCCGATCAAGCAGCGCGCGGCAATCGTCAAGTTTTATCGCGAACTGATGAATAGCGGCATCAACAAAATGCTCTCCTGTGAACTGCTTATGCAGCCTGACGACAACGCCTTAGGCTTAAATGGCAGCGGTTTAATCGTGATTAACCCACCGTGGGGCTTCTATGAAGAGGCGCAAAAAACCCTAGCGTGGCTGGTCGACCGTTTATCCGAACATCCACAGCGCGCCACCAAGGTACGCTGGCTAGTCAATATAGAGTAATTGCTCTAAACTCGGTCGCGCCACGCTTAGCGGATGACCGAGAGCACCATGATTAATACGGAAAACTTGAGCTATCAGGCTCAGAAAGCCTATGTCACCACCATGATGAAAGTGGTTGGTGGCGGCTTAGCGGCCGCCAGCCGCGTTGATGAGACCGTGCAGAAAGAGCTTGCCGGCCTACCTGAAGGCTTTCAGGTCTGCATGACTGTCTACCCCAGCGGCCCCAGCTTCTTTTTGCGCATAGGCAAAAATGGCCTCTCCGAGGTTATCAATACGCCCGTCGGAAAGCCCGAGCTGACCATCCGCTTCAAACACCTTACGCATGCTTTTTTGGTATTTTCCTTTCAGGAAGGTACCGCGCAAGCCTTTGCCAATGACCGCATGGTTGCTGACGGCAATGTCAGTCACGCCATTCGTATCGTGCGCTGTTTGAACAAGTTGGAAGCCTTGATTTTGCCGCGCATCATTGCTGAGCTTGCCGTGAAGCGTTATGACGCCATACCGCTCACCGAAAAACTCACCAAAGCCGCACGCATTTACGGCCTAGTCGCCAAATCGCTGATTGTAGGGAACTGATATGAGCAAGCCTTATTACGAATTTTTCTGCCCGGTAAAAGTCATTGCCGGTCATGCAGCCCTTGAACACATCCCGTTTGAGCTCGATATTCTCGGCGCCAAACACCCGATGATCATCACCGATAAGGGTGTGCGTGCCGTTGGTCTGCTCAAGCATATCGAAGCAGCCTTTGCGGCAGCCGATACCAACATCAGCACCATATTTGACGATGTGCCACCCGATAGCTCCATCGAGACGGTGCATGCCGCCGCCAAGGTCTATAACGAGAGTGGCTGCGATGCCATCATCGCCGTTGGCGGTGGTTCGGTAATCGACACCTGCAAAGCTGTGAATATTTTGGTTTCTGAAGGCGGCGACGATCTGCGCGCCTACTCGGGTGCACATGTGCTCAAGCGCCCATTAAAGCCGCTGTTTGTTGTGCCAACGACCTCTGGCACTGGCTCGGAAACCACGGCCATTGCGGTGATCTCCGATAACCAAGCCGGCGTGAAAATGCCGTTTTTGTCCTACTTCCTGATGCCCAATGCCGCCGTACTCGACTCGCGCATGACGCTGACTTTGCCGCCGCACATCACCGCGATGACCGGCATGGATGCGCTAACGCATGCCATCGAGGCGTACACCTGCATGGCGCACAACCCCATCAGTGATGCCTACGCAACCAGCGCCATTCGCAAAGTCAGCGACAACCTATTGCAGGTACTCGACAACCCCAGCGATGCCAATGGCCGACTCGAGTTAGCGCAAGCCTCCACCATGGCTGGCATAGCCTTTTCGA
>JBDSQT010000135.1:0-4707 GCA_039929665.1 Paraperlucidibaca sp. | reverse complement strand
TTTCTTTGATGAAGACCCTGAGGCCACGCTGATTCGTTTTTTATCGTTGCAATGCATGGGCTCGACGCGCGCCAAAGCGGATATTCGCTTCCTGCAAGAGATCATGTATTTCCATGGTCTACCGGCGCCAAGAGCATTACGCGAGGGTCTGCTGTTGCTGCAGCGCATGGATTTGCGTGCGGCATTTGCCGCCATCAATGTGCCGGTGTCGGTGCTTTTGGGTCGTCATGATCAGCTTGTGCCGGCGCTGCTGGCTGAGGATTTAGCTGCGCTACGGCCAGGCTTGGCGTTACGGGTTATTGACGGTAGTGGGCATGTGCCATTTCTGGCTCAGCCTGAGACGTTTGAACAGGCGGTGAGCGAGTTATTGGCTGAGATGAGCACGATGCAATGACCTGCACGCAGGCTTTGCATCGGCTGGCAGGGCAGGTGTTTGAGACCGACATCAAACGCACGTCGTGGCAAGCCACCGTCGCCCGCCACTTTCAGCGCGCCGCCACGACCTATGCCGATGTCTCGGCACTACAGCAGGCCTCGGCCCACGACTTACTCATCGACTGCCGAGCGCAGGGCGTCGTGTTGGAGCTGGGCGCAGGTCAGGGCGAGCTAGCGTCTATTTTGGCTGCCCGTGCGGAAGTATCTGCGCTGATTGCTCTTGATGTTAGCGAGGCGATGTTGCGCGCCGCGCCTGCTATGGAAAAACTACAGCGCGTCGTGGCCTCTGCGTTGGCCATTCCGCTGCAAGACCACAGCGTTGATACGGTGCTTAGTCATTTTGCCGTGCATTGGTGTTTGGCTCCGGCCGCCGTGGCCGCGGAGATGCATCGTGTTCTGCGCCTCGATGGCGTGGTGCAGCTCGCTATTCCGGTGGCGGGCAGCTTAGCGCCGCTGCATGGCGCCGCGGGCGATGGTGCGCTGCTATTGCCGGCGGCCACATGGCAGCAAGCCTTCGCCGCAACAGGCGAGTCTAAGGCTGTGTGGGCATGTGAGGCCGCTACGGTGAAAACCTACACGCGCTACTTTGCGACGGCGGCTGAGTGGTTGGCGTATTTGCGCGCCATGGGTGTTACCGCGAAGCCGCAGGCGCAGGCTGGGTTGGCCGGTAAGCAGGCCTATCGAGCGATTGTTGAACGCCTGATGCAAGCCGCTGAGCCCTCGGGTATTCCATTTTCATTTCAGGTTTGGCACGCGCGTTTTCGTGCCTGTTAAGGAGTAGGGCATGGCGGCATTTTTCATTACCGGTACCGATACCGATATCGGCAAAACCTATGTCGCCGTCGCGCTTTTACATGCGGCGGCCCACGCGGGCTTCAGCACGCTGGGCTTGAAGCCGGTAGCGGCCGGCTGCGAAGCCACGGCTGATGGTCTGCGTAATGCCGATGCTCTCGCGCTGCAACAGGCCAGTAGTGTCAAGCTCAGCTATGAGGAAGTGAATCCCGTCGCCTTACCTACGGCCTGCGCACCACATATTGCCGCTGCCGAGGCTGGCCGGCGACTGACCATCAATCAGCTCGCGGGCTATTGCCGTGGTAGTTTAAGTCAGCGAGTCGACCTGGCTGTCATCGAAGGCGCGGGCGGCTGGCGCGTGCCGATTAGTGAGCGTGAAATGCTCAGTGCTTTGCCTAAGGCTTTAGGCGTGCCGGTGATCTTAGTTGTCGGCATGCGCTTAGGGGCATTGAATGCGGCATTTTTGACGACCGAGGCTATTTTAAAAGATGGCCTGCGTTTGGTCGGTTGGGTCGCCAATGTCATCGACCCCACCATGCTCAAGCTTGATGATAATATCGAGACCTTAAAGCACTGGCTGCCAGCGCCCTGTTTAGGTGTCCTACCATGGGCCCCAGAGAGTGCGGCGGCTGTGGCGGCAAGTCATTTAGATTTGACTGCTTTGGGCTTAAAGGCGCGACCAAGCAGTCAGAGATCGCCGCAATGACCGCCGTTTGTCCAAGCGCAGGCAGGACAAAAGAGTGATTACATGAGTCTTGCATTCAATACAGTGAATGACAAAAAGCGTGAATGGTCGGTCACATTTCGCGCTGTGTCATTGTGATAATCTTCACTACACTGTGATTGCCTCAGGCTAGAGCCGCTGTTGGTTTTAAGCGCATATACCGCTCTAGTGCCTGTTACATGAACCTGATGCTGTGCGTCGTGCGCAGCACAAACCGAGGAATTACTCATGGCATTTCAATATAAAGCGCCGCTGCGCGACATGCAGTTTGTGATGCACGATGTGCTGGGCTTAGAAAATTTTTACGCCAGCCTGCCCAAGTTTAGTGACACCAATCGTGAGCTGATCGACAGTATCATCGAAGCGGGCGCCCAGTTTTGCGAAGGCGAACTAGCCCCTATCAATCGCTCAGGCGACGAAGAAGGCTGCCATTTCGACAATGGCGTGGTGACTACACCGAAAGGCTTCAAAGAAGCTTATGCCAAATATGTTGAGCTGGGCTTTGGCTCCTTGTCTGCAGAAGAAGCTCACGGCGGCCAAGGCTTGCCACCGACCATCGGTATCGCCATGAGCGAAATGATGGGCACGGCGAACTGGTCGTTCGGCATGTATCCCGGCCTATCACATGGCGCCATCAACACCGTGGAAGCACACGGTACGCCAGAGCAAAAAGAAATCTATTTGACCAAGCTGGTCTCTGGCGAGTGGACGGGCACTATGTGCTTGACCGAGTCGCACGCCGGCTCCGACTTAGGCCTGATCCGCACCAAAGCTGAAACGAATGCCGATGGCAGCTACAACATCAGCGGCACGAAGATTTTCATCTCGGCTGGTGAGCATGATCTATCTGAAAATATTGTCCATATCGTCTTAGCGCGTCTGCCCGATGCACCGAAAGGCACCAAAGGTATTTCGCTGTTCATCGTGCCCAAATTCATGCCCGATGGCACACGCAACACCGTGGCGTGTGGCTCCATTGAGCACAAAATGGGCATCAAGGCATCAGCTACCTGCGTGATCAACTTTGACGGCGCTAAAGGCTTCTTAATCGGCCCACCCAACCGTGGTTTAAACTGCATGTTCACCTTCATGAACGTGGCGCGTATCGGTACTGCCGTGCAAGGCCTGGCGGCTGCTGAAGGCTCATTCCAAGGCGCACTCGAGTACGCTCGCGATCGTCTGGCCATGCGCGCCTTGACCGGCCCAGTAACACCAGAAAAAGAAGCTGATCCCATCATCGTGCATCCCGCTGTGCGGCAAATGTTGCTGACCCAAAAAGCCTTTGCTGAAGGTGGTCGTTTGCTCTGCTACTGGCTGTCGACGCAGACCGATTTGTTAAACGGCTCCGATGACGAAGACGCGAAGAAACAAGCCGATGATCTGATGTCGTTCCTCACGCCTATCGCCAAAGCCTTTTTGACCGAAACCGGTTACGAAGCCGCCAACCATGGCGTGCAGATTTATGGCGGCCATGGTTTTGTGCGCGAATGGGGCATGGAGCAGATCGTTCGTGATACGCGTATTGCCATGTTGTATGAAGGCACCACGCAGATCCAAGCACTCGATTTGTTAGGCCGTAAAGTCTTGCAGACTCAAGGCGCTATGCTGCGTAACTTCACTAAAATCGTGCATAAGTTCTGTGAAGCAAACAAAGACAATGCCGATATGAAGCAGTTCATTGAGCCGCTGTCTGTAGTGAATAAAGAATGGGCTGATCTGACCATGAAGATCGGCATGAAAGCCATGCAAAACCCCAACGAAGCCGGTGCTGCCGCTGTCGATTACATGATGTTCTCAGGCTATGCCACGTTGGCGTACTTGTGGGCTTGGATGGCACAAGTCGCGCAGTCGAAAATAGCTGCTGGCGAAGGCGATGTTGCCTTCTATCAAGCAAAAGTTAAGACCGCACAGTTCTATTTCCAAAAATTGTTGCCGCGCACCAAGTCGCATGCAGCAGTGATTGAAAGTGGCGGCGATGTGTTAATGCAAATGGACGCGGAAGCCTTCGCGTTCTAAAGTTGCAGACCTGCTGTAAGTGAACGAGAGCCCGCGCATGCGGGCTTTTGTCCCTGTATTGCTGCCTTATATGGCGGCGTGAATGTGATTAAGGATTACCACCATGCCTGTATTTAAAGCCCCACTGCGTGATATGCGCTTCATTCTCGATGATGTATTTCAAGCCACTGACTTATGGGCACGCTTGCCTGCACTGGCCGATATCGTCGATCGCGAAACCGTTGATGCCATCTTAGAAGAGGCGGCAAAGTTCAATGAGCAGGTGGTTTTTCCGCTCAACCGCAGTGGCGACGAAGAGGGTGCGGTGTTTAATCAGGGTGAAGTGACCACGCCAGCCGGGTTCAAGGATGCGTTCACGCAATACGGCGAGGGTGGCTGGGTTGGTCTTGGCGCAGACCCTCGCTGGGGTGGTCAAGGCATGCCAAAAATGGTCACGGTGATGACGGAGGAAATTCTCTTTGGTGCCAATCCGTCATTTGCGCTGTATCCATTGCTGGGCATTGGTGCAGCATTGTCTATGTCACAACACGCCAGCGATGAGCTCAATGAACGCTATCTGCCAAAGATATATACCGGCGAATGGGCGGGCACTATGTGTCTTACTGAGCCTCATGCCGGCACGGACTTGGGCATCATTAAGTCCAAGGCTGAACCGCAGGCTGATGGCTCCTATGAGATCACCGGCACGAAAATTTTCATTACCGGCGGTGAGCATGACCTAACCAGCAACATCATTCATT